>NZ_JBZAYE010000858.1:0-2543 GCF_058244205.1 Variovorax sp. 20P10.2.4 | reverse complement strand
GACGCGGGGAGGGCGCGAGGTCGGGGGGCTGGAACATCGTGGAGGAGGGCGGGCGGTGCTGCGCCGATTGTCGCCGCCGGGCTCAGGGCTCGCCCCGTTTCGCCAGCCGCTCGCGCCGAAGCGCCTCCTCGGCGCGCGCATCGTTGACCGCGCGCAGCACCTCGCCGAGGTCGACCGGCCCGGTGTCGCGCGGCGGCGCGCCGCTGAGCTGCGTCTCGGGCCGCAGCAGGCCGCGCTCGTAGAGATGCCAGATCTCCTCGCCATGGCGCGTCTCGTGCAGCTCGGGCGCGAAGCGGCCGAAGAACTCGCGCAGGTTCGCCACGTCGCGCAGCAGCATGCGCTGCGCATGGTTGTTGCCCGCGGCATCGACGGCCTGCGGCAGGTCGATGATCACCGGGCCGCCGGCGCCGAGCAGCACGTTGAACTCCGAGAGGTCGCCGTGCACGATGCCCGCGCACAGCATGCGCATCACCTCGCGCACCAGCGTGGCGTGATGGCGCCGCGCATCCTCGGGCGTGAACTCGACGTCGTTGAGCCGCGGCGCGGCCGCGCCCTCGGCATCGGTCACGAGCTCCATCAGCAGCACGCCCTCCCAGAAGCCGAAGGGCTCGGGCACGCGCACGCCCGCGTCGGCCAGCCGGTGCAGCGCATCGACCTCGGCGCTCTGCCAGTGGCTCTCGGTCATGCGGCGGCCGAAGCGCGTGCCCTTGGCGATGGCGCGGCGCTCGCGCGAGTTGCGGATCTTGCGGTTCTCGGTGTAGTCCACCGCTTGCCGGAAGGCGCGCTTGTCGGCCTCCTTGTAGACCTTGGCGCAACGGGCTTCGTCGCCGCTGTGCACGACGTAGACCATCGCCTCCTTGCCGCTCATGAGCTGGCGGCTGACACTGTCGATCAGGCCTTCGTCGACCAGGGGTTGGAGTCGGGGCGGGATCTTCATGGGGCCACCTCCTTCCTGGCGTGGGCGGGGAGGATGGCGATGCGGACGGTCGAGAGAAAAACGAAACGATGCCGCGCGTGCGCGGCTGCTGTATCTAGCATGGGTGTGGGCACCTTGATTCGGAAACGAAAGACCGGGCGCCGCACGCGATGGCGCGCGCGGCGGGCTTGGCGAATCTCGGGCGGGGCGGCGTCGCGTGCAGCGCGGGGGCTGCGACGCTCAGCGAGGCGAAGGCATCAGCGGCGTGTGCGCAACGCGATCGAGCGGCCGGGCACCGAGACGGCGGTGGGGGCAAGGACTGGCTTGTTCATTGCGTACCTCCTGTGGTGCGTGGTTGTCGAGGGATGCGAATGTAGTCGCATGCGCGCGAACTGTGAAGCCCATCGTTCGCGCGGGGCCGGCGCTGTGTTCGGCGCGCGACAGCGCCACTTAACGCACGCGGCTTAAGGATTCGACAAGGAATGCGTGGTGCAGGCGCTTGAAAGCATCGTCTTCGCAGCAGGCAATTGCTAAACTGGCCGCGACAAGAAGATGCATGAGAAAGCACCGTCGCGTGCCACTTCTCCCGATCCGATCCGCATTGCTTTCGAGATCTTTTCAAATGACGCCTGAACAACGACTGGACCTGTGGCTCTCCGAGGAACGCGAGGTAGTCGAACTGCTTAATTCGGGTCCCGGTGTCGGTGTGGCACGGCCCGCGCAGCTCGTCGGCAAGAGCGGCCTCGAAGTGATGCACGCGATGATGAACGGCCAGCTTCCCTATGCGGAGTTCGCCAAGCACCTGACCTTCTATGCGATCGTCGCGCGTCCGGGCTCGGCCGTGTTCCAGGGCACGCCGCAGCGCGAGTACCTCAATCCCATGGGCACCATCCACGGCGGCTGGATGACCTCGATCCTCGATTCGGCGCTGGGCTGCGCGGTGCTCGCATCGCTGCCGCCGGGGCAGGTCTACACCACGGCCAGCCTCGAGACCCGTTACCTGAAAGGCCTCACGCTCGATGTGCGGCGCGTGCGCGCCGAGGCCACGGTCACGCGCATCGAAGGCCGCACGGCGCTGGCCGAAGCCAGCCTCGTGGGTCCGGACGGCACGCTGTATGCCAAGGCCACCACCGAGTGCCGGCTGTTCGACATGCGCGCGCCAGCGCAGGCGCAGGCACCCGCGGTGGCGTCGCGGCCCTCGACATCGGCCACGTCCTAGAAGCACATCGCCCTTCGGGGCGATTTTTCTTTGGGAGCCGGGCTTTTCAGGACCACATCTTGCGCAGCACCGCCGAGAGGCCCGAGCCGGCGATCAGCGCGATGAAGAAGCGCATCCAGCCGGCCTTGCGCTGGTAGATGTTGGCGACCCAGATCGCGCCCGTCACGAGGCCGATCAGCCAGGCATCGCGCAGCGACAGCAGGAAGCCCAGCACGTAGGTGCCTTGTATCGCGATGCTGACCCACAGGCCCAGCAGCGACAGCGCGCTGCGCGGCTTCGCGGGTTGCGGGGCCGCCGCGGGCTCGGCCGTGCGCGTGTCGTTGCGTGGCGGTGCTTGTTCGCGCCGCTGCGTGTCGTCGAGCGCGCGTTGGCGTTCGCGCTCGGCCTCGCGCTTCGCCTTCTTCTCGG
>NZ_JBZAYE010000857.1:0-2543 GCF_058244205.1 Variovorax sp. 20P10.2.4 | reverse complement strand
CACGACCGGGCCGGTTGATGGCTGCTGCGCCCAGGCCGGCAGCGCCGCCAGCCACGCCAGCAGCCACAGCGCAACCCAGCGCCGCAACAGGCTCACTTGCCGCCCTGCACCGGCACCGCGTCGGCCGGCACGTAGACCATGGTCCCGTCCTTGAGGCGCCAGGCCGTGCCAGCGCGCTCGCCGTCGCCCTCGCCGGTCGCGCCGCTGGCCTTGAAGCGCGTGATCTTGCGGCCCTCGCGCGTCACGATCTCCATGTTGGGCTGGCCCTCGTTGCGGATCACCGTGACCTTGTCCTGCGCGAAGGGGTTCATCGGGTTGTTGATGACCGCGATCATCAGCATGCCGATCACGACCATGAAGACGTCGATCAGGTTGATGGTGGAAAGCACCGGATCGTCGTCGTCGCCGTCCAGGCTGCTCAGGATGGAGAACTGCCGCTTGCTCATGAGAGCCGGTCCCGCGTGTCGAGCAGCATCACCAACTCGCGCATCAGCCAGCGCCGGCGCACGGTGTAGACCACGAAGGCGATCGAGGCCGAGGCCAGCGCGACGATCACGCTCGCGAAGGCCGGCGCGAGGCTCTGCGCCACGCCCTGCGATTCGCCCGAGGCCACGGCCACCAGCGCGGGGCCCATCGGGATCATGGTGGCGATCAGGCCCAGCATCGGCGCCACGCGGCTGCACAGCCGCACGCCCTCGAGCTCCTTGAGCACGGCCAGCTCCATCTGCTCCTGGCTGGCCTGCGCATGCCGCGCCAGCACCAGCGCGCGCGACGGGTCGCGACGGCGCTGCAGGTATTCGACGCCGAAGGCACCGAGGCACCACACGGCATAGACGAAGGACAGCAGCACGCCCAGCGTCACCGGCCAGAGGAACAGGCGCGCGAGCTCGAACAGGACGGTATCGAAGGCCAGCATCAGGCGGACTCCAGGTCAGGCGAAGAAGGATCGGGATCGAACAGGTCCGAGCGCCGGCCCCAGGCCTCGTCGAACACCAGCGACGACAGCGGCGCGCGCCGCGCCCAGCGCTCGCGCTGCAGCATCGGCTCCTCGTAGAAGCCATGCACCGGCCCGAGGCACAGCAGCGCGATAGTCTCGGCGCCGGCCGGCAGGCCCAGCAGCGCCGCCACCTCGGCCGGATCGAACAGCGAGACCCAGCCCATGCCCAGCCCCTCGGCGCGCGCGGCCAGCCAGAGGTTCTGGATCGCGCAGGCGGCCGAGGCCAGGTCCATCTGCGGCAGGGTGCGGCGGCCGAACACATGGTGCTCGCGGCCGTCGGCCAGCGTCACGGCGAGCAGCTCGGCCGCGTCGAGCAGGCCCTCGACCTTGAGTCGCATGAAAGCATCCTCGCGTTCGCCGAGCGCGCGCGCCGTCAGCACGCGTTCGCGCTCGACCGTCGCATGAAGGCGCGTGCGCAAGGCCGCGTCGCGGATGCGGATGAAACGCCAGGGCTGCATGAAGCCGACGCTGGGCGCATGGTGGGCCGCCTCGAGCAGCCGGCGCAGCAGCTCGGGCGCGACCTCGCCGCCCGCGAAATGCCGCATGTCGCGCCGCTCGTGGATGGCGCGGTAGACCGCCCTCGCCTCCTCGGCCGCGAACGCCTGGCTCATCCGGCTCAATCCTCGATGCCGCGCTGCGCCGGGATGCCGGCCTTGAACGCATGCTTGACCAGCGTCATCTCGGTCACGGTATCGGCGAGCTCGATGAGCTCGGGCGGGCAGCGGCGGCCCGTGAGCGCCACGTGCACCTGCTTGGGCCGCGCGCGCAGGGTCTCGAGCACGCCCTCGAGCGGCAGCCAGCCGTAGATCAGCGGGTAGGTGATCTCGTCGAGCACCACGAGGAAGTACTCGCCCGAGAGGATCGCGGCCTTGGCCTTCTCCCAGCCGTCGCGCGCGAGCTGCGCCGAGCGCTCGAGGTCCTGGCTCTTCCAGCTGAAGCCGTCGCCCAGGCCCTCGATCGGGATGCCGATCTGCTCGAACATGCGGTGCTCGCCGAAGCGCGCGCTCGGCACCTTCATGAACTGGTAGATCTTCACGGCCTTGCCGCGGCCATGCGCGCGCAGCGCCAGCCCGAAGGCCGCGGTGCTCTTGCCCTTGCCGTCGCCGGTGTTGACGATGACGATGCCGCGGCGTTCGCCTTCGGGCTTCTCGTAGGGCTTCTCGCTGGGTGGGGTTTCTATCTGCATGGGTGGGTCTCTTTCAAGGCTGTCGAATGCGCATTCAGCGCGGCAGCGCAATCCACTGCTCGGCCACGCGGTGCACGCGAATCCGGTGATCGAACACCTGCTCTAGCGCCGCATGCGTCGCGGGATCGCTGCTGCCGCCGTGGTGCACCACGCGGCCCTGGTCCATCACCACGAGTTCGTCGGCGGCCAGCGCCATGGGCAGTTCGTGCAGCACGCTGACCACGGTGCGGCCCGCGGCGACCAGCGCGCGCACGGTCTGCATCCAGTCGGCCTGGTGCGGTGGGTCGAGGTTGGCGAGCGGCTCGTCCATCAGCAGCAGTTCGGCCTCGACCGCGAGCGCGCGCGCCAGCAGCACACGCT
>NZ_JBZAYE010000856.1:0-2553 GCF_058244205.1 Variovorax sp. 20P10.2.4 | reverse complement strand
AGCACGGCGCGGATGACGGCGCCCGGATCCTGGCCCGCGACCACGCGCGCGGTCAGCTTGGCGCCGGCCTCGCAGGGCACGATGGTCTTGCCGCCCTCGCCGGTGTAGCCGCCCCACAGGCCGTTGACGTCGAGCGCCGGGCGCAGCGTGATGCGCTCGCGCGCGCTGTAGCCGGGCTCGCCGTGGCCGCTGCCGCCCACGTCCGCGAAGAAGGCGGCCTCGTCGTAGGGAAAGGCCGCGGTGTCGGCGCGCTGCCGCGGCGTCGGCGGCTGCGCGCCGGCATGGAAGCCCTCGACCGCCACGCCGCCGTCGGCATGGTGCAGCGAGGCGATGAGCCGCGCCATCTCGTGCAGCGCGTTGCGCACGCCGCCGCCGTAGCGGCCCGAGTGCAGGTCCTTGTGCGCGCTGCGCAGGCGCACCTCGAGCTGCGCATTGCCGCGCGCGCCGGTATTGATCGTCGGCACCTCGGCGCTCGCGCGGCCGCCGTCGGCCGACAGCACCGCATCGGCCCGCAGCAGCGCGCGATGGCGCTCGACCAGGCGGCGCAGCGAGGGGCTGCCGGTCTCCTCCTCGCCCTCGAGGAAGACCTTGATGTTGACCGGGCAGCCGCCGCGCACCGCGAGGAAGGCCGCGATGGTCTCGAGCGCGATGGTGGTCGAGCCCTTCACGTCGGAACTGCCGCGCGCATAGAGCCGGCCGTCGACCGTGGCCGGCTCGAACGGCGGCGTGCGCCACAGCGCGAGCGGGTCGGCGGGCTGCACGTCGTAGTGGCCGTAGACCATCAGGGTCGGCTTGCCGGGCGCGCCGTTCCATTCGCCGTACACCGCGGGCTCGCCGCCGCCGTCGAGCAACTGCACCTCGTGCAGGCCGATGGCGCGCAGCCGCTCGAGCAGGAAGCGGCGCGCCGTGTCCATGCCGGGCGCGAAGGCCGGGTCGGCGCTCACGCTGGGAATGCGCAGGAAGTCCTCGAGCCAGGCCACGATGGGCTGCTGGCGCGCCGCGAGGTGGTCGATGACGGCCTGCGTGTCGGCGTCCGCGGAAGGGGAGTCTGTGGAATGCATGGTGGTGTTCATCAGTAGATCGGCGGGAACACGCCCGGCCCCCACAGCGTGTCGCAGCGGTGCGTGCGCTCGAAGTCGCCGCGCGTGACACCGATCGCGGGATAGCCGAAGGCGATCAGCGCGGGGTCGGCCGGGGAGGCGAAGCGCGGCCAGGGCGTGGCGACCGGCGAGCCCTGGTTCGGATCGCCGCTGCGCACGAAGTTGAGCAGGTAGCTGCTCATCTGCGCGGCGAGCGCTCGGCGCTGCGTGGCCACGGCGGCATCGCCGCCCGCGGCCGTGGTGTCGGCGGCATCGAGGTACGGATAGCCCGCGAGCTGGTCGGCCATGTCGCCGAAATAGAAGCTGTCCATGCCGTGCGCGCTGCCGTAGTAGAAGGCCGAGGGCCTGGCGGGGAAGGACAGCACCGGGTCGGTGAACTCCCAGCCGTAGACCGGCACCCAGGCCGAGAGCGCGCCGCGCCGCGCGCTGTTGCCGCAGGCGTACATGCCGTCGCCGATGGCGCGCGCGACGCCCTGCGCCGGCACCGCGAAGCGCGAGAGCGGGTAGGCCGCCTCGATGGCCGTGGTGTCGAAGCCCGCGGGCGCGAGGCCGCGCAGGTAGAACGGGTAGACATCGGCGCCGAGCCTGCTGTCGACGAACAGGGTGCCCTCGTCGTACACGCCGCCGATCATCACCGGCACCTGGTTGAAGTTGCCGCTCTCGAAGGCGCGCGCCGGCACCTGCGTGAGCACCTGCGCGTCGACCGTGGGCCGCCACTTGCTGCCGCCCACGGCCAGCAGCGCCGAGGCCGGCAGGCCGCGCAGGCAGGCGACGGTGGCGGCATCGTCGGCCTTGCCGGCGCAGCCCAGCCTGGCGACCGCGGCATCGCCGATGCCCAGCGCCGTGTCCATGCCCTGGTTCGAGTACTCGCCGCCACCGCCGCTCTGCATCACGGCGCGGTGGAACAGGCCCCGGGCTTTCGGCGACTGCAGCAGCGAGAAGCTCTGCGTGGCGCCGGCCGAGGTGCCCCAGATCGTGACCTTGCCCGCGTCGCCGCCGAACGAAGCGATGTTGCGCTGCACCCATTCGAGCGCGGCGATCTGGTCCATCAGCGCGAAGTTGCCGAGGCTGCCGTCGCGGTTGAGCGCGCGCAGCGAGCGGTTGGCGAGGTAGCCGAGCGCGCCGAGCCGGTAGTTGAAGCTCACCACCACGACGCCGCCGCGCGCCGCGAGCGTGCCCGAGGCCTGCGAGCCCGAGCCGAGCACGAAGGCGCCGCCGTGGATGTAGACCAGCACCGGCAGCCGGTCGCCGGGCTTCGCGTCCGCGGGCTTCCAGACATTGAGATAGAGGCAGTCCTCGGCCGAGCGGCCGTCGACATTGGTCTCGGGCGCCTGCAGGCAGGCGGTGCCGAAGGCCTGGGCCTGCAGCGTCGCGTCGTGCGCGGCGGGCGGCCGTGGCGGCGCCCAGCGCAGGTCGCCGACCGGCGGGCGTGCATAGGGAATGCCGAGGAAGG
>NZ_JBZAYE010000855.1:0-2561 GCF_058244205.1 Variovorax sp. 20P10.2.4 | reverse complement strand
TGGGCCGCGTAGTTCGCGAACCAGGCACCGGCCTGCAGCTCGACCGACTTGAGCAGCGGATTCGACGGCCCCACGGTATCGACCACGCTGGTGATGCGGTAGCCGCCGATGGCCGAGGCCATCCAGAAGCCCGCCGCCGCGTAGAGCACGATGGTGGCGGCGGCCGCGACCATGCCGTAGCGGCGCGAGCGCTCGGCCACGGGCCCGGCGGTCTTCAGCTGCAGCCAGGCCGCGCCGTGCATCGCCATCATCGCCACCGACACCAGCCCGCACAGCAGCGCGAACGGGTTCAGCAGGCCGAGGAAGCTGCCGTCGTAGTGGATGTGCATGTCGGTCGCGAAGCGGAACGGCACGCCCTGCAGCACGTTGCCCACCGCCACGCCGAAGATCAGCGCGGGCACCAGGCCGCTGAAGAACAGCACGCCGTCCCAGCGCGCGCGCCATTGCGGCGGCTCGCGCTTGCTGCGGAACTTGAAGGCCACCGGCCGCAGGATCAGCGCCGAGAGCACGACGAACATCGCGAGGTAGAAGCCCGAGAACGAGACGGCGTAGAGCTGCGGCCAGGCCGCGAACACGGCGCCGCCGCCGAGGATCAGCCAGACCTGGTTGCCTTCCCAGACCGGGCCCACGCTGTTGATGACGAGCCGGCGCTCGACGTCGTTGCGCGCCGCGAACGGCAGCAGCATGCCGCTGCCGAGGTCGAAGCCGTCGGTGACGGCGAAGCCGACCAGCAGCACGCCGATCAGCGCCCACCAGATGAAGCGCAGGGTGTCGTAGTCGAGGAGTGTGTGGAGGATCATGCGGCGCTCCCGGTGGTCGAAACGGCGTGGGCGGGCGGAACGTGCGAACGCGCATCGCCCTCGTCGGGCGAGTGCTCGGCGACCGGCCCCTTGCGGATCGCCTTGACCATCAGCTTGAGCTCGATGACCAGCAGCACGGTATAGATGGCGACGAAGCCCGCGAGCGTGAACAGCACCGACTTGATGCCGATGTTCGAGACCGCCACCGCGGTCGGCAGCACGCCCTCGATCACCCAGGGCTGGCGGCCGAATTCCGCCACCAGCCAGCCGGCCTCGGCGGCGATCCATGGCAGCGGGATCGCGAGCACCGCGGCCTTGAGCAACCAGCGGTGGCGGTCCAGCGTGCGGCGCGCCGACAGCACGAAGAAGGTGCCGGTCAAAAGGATCAGCAGCATGCCGATGCCCACCATGATGCGGAACAGCCAGAACAGCGGCGCCACCTGCGGCACCGTGTCCCAGGCCGCCTTCGCGATCTGCTCGTCGGTGGCCTGGCGCGGATCGTCCACGTAGCGCTTGAGCAGCAGCGCATAGCCCATGTCGACGCCGTTGTTCTCGAAGGCGTCGCGCACGCCCTGCGTGACCGGCTTGCCGCCGGCCTCGCGGATCTTCTGCAGCGCGTCGTAGGCCTTGATGCCCTCGCGGATGCGCGCCTCGGCGCGCTTCACGAGCTCGTCGATGCCCGGGATCACGGTGGTGAGCGAGCGTGTGCCGATCAGCCCCATCACGCCCGGGATGTGGATCGCGTAGTGGGTCTCGCGCGCGGCCTGGTCGGGGAAGCCGAAGGCGGTGAAGGCCGCGGGCGCGGGCTGGGTCTCCCACATGGCCTCGATGGCCGCGAGCTTCATCTTCTGGTGCTCGGTCGAGAGGTAGCCGCTCTCGTCGCCCAGCACCACCACCGACAGCGAGGCCGCGAGGCCGAAGGAGGCGGCCACCGTCATCGAGCGCTTGGCGAGTTCGATGTGGCGGCCCTTGAGCAGGTACCAGGCCGAGATGCCGAGCACGAACACCGCCGCGCAGACATAGCCGGCCGACACCGTGTGCACGAACTTGGCCTGTGCCACCGGGTTGGTCAGCACGGCGGCGAAATCGGTGACCTCCATGCGCATGGTCTGCGGATTGAAGGCCGCGCCCACCGGGTTCTGCATCCAGCCGTTGGCGATCAGGATCCACAGCGCCGAGAAGTTGGAGCCGATGGCCACGGCCCAGGTGGTGGCCAGGTGGCCGACCTTGGAGAGACGGTCCCAGCCGAAGAAGAACAGGCCGACGAAGGTCGCCTCCATGAAGAAGGCCATCAGGCCCTCGATGGCCAGCGGCGCGCCGAAGATGTCGCCCACGTAGTGGCTGTAGTAGCTCCAGTTCATGCCGAACTGGAATTCCATCACCACGCCGGTGGCGACGCCCATCGCGAAGTTGATGCCGAACAGCACGCCCCAGAATTTCGTCATGTCGCGCCAGATCACGCGGCCCGTCATGACATAGACGGTCTCCATGATCGCGATGACGACCGAGAGGCCCAGCGTCAACGGGACGAAGAGGAAGTGGTAGAGCGCCGTGACGGCGAATTGAAGTCGCGACAAGGCGACGATGTCGAGGTCCATGATGGCTTCCTTTGTGTTCCCTGTGTTCTTCGTGGTGGAGTGGTTGGCGTTGCTTCGGTGTCGTTCAATCGGCGCGCAGCTGCCGCAGTGCGTGCGCGAAGGCCTCGCTGCCGCGCCGCAGATCGGCGGCGATGCGGCCGTCCTCGATGCGCAGCAGCCGGTC
>NZ_JBZAYE010000854.1:0-2564 GCF_058244205.1 Variovorax sp. 20P10.2.4 | reverse complement strand
GCGGCCGAACAGCTTGAAGCCCACGTGCGACTCGAGCTGGCGGATGCGGTGGCTGACCGCGCTGGCGGTCACGCAGAGCTCGTCGGCCGCGCGGCCCGCATGGCGCAGCCGCGCCAGCGCCTCGAAGGTCACGAGGCACTGGATCGGCGGGATGTGCTGCAGGGCCATGCGGCGCGGGCTAGTCCTCGAAGAAATGGACCGGCAGGCCGGGCGTCTCGACGCGCATCGAGAGCACCATGCCCGAGGCGGGCTTCTGCGCCAGTTCGGCCTCGGGCCGGCCCTTGCGCGCGGTGGTGACGAACAGCGTGCGCAGGTCGTCGCCGCCGAAGCAGGGCATGGTCGGGCACTGCACCGGCAGCGCGAAGGCGGCCACGACCTCGCCCGAGGGCGCGAGGCGCAGCAGCTGCGCGCCCTCGAACATCGCGACCCAGTAGTGCCCCTCGGCATCGACCGTGGCGCCGTCGGGCCGCCCGCCATAGGCCAGCGCCGAGCCGGGCGCCCAGCCTTCGGGCTTGGCGTCGAACCGCTTGAAGACGCGGCCGTGCGAGAGCGTGTTGTGCGCGGCGTCCCAGTCCCAGGCGCGCACCGCGTGGGCCGGCGTGTCGGCCCAGTAGAGCGTGCGCGCGTCGGGCGAGAACGCGAGGCCGTTGGCCGTGGTCACGCCCTCGGCCATCTGCGAGAGCATCGGCGACTGGCCGTCGTCGCGGCGCGCGTCGAGGCAGTAGAGCGCGGCATTGGCCCGGTCCTTCGCCTCGTTGATGCTGCCAGCCCAGAAGCGGCCCAGCGCGTCGCACTTGCCGTCATTGAAGCGCATGGTGGCCGCGTCATGCTCCACGCGCGCGATCGCGGCCAGCGCGCCGCCCCATTCACGCGCGCGGTAGATGCCGTCGCGCAGCGCGATCACCAGGCCGCCGCTGCGCGCGGGCGCCATGCAGCCGGGTTCGGTCGGCAGGTCCCAGCGCTCGACCGCGCCGCCGGCGCCGATCTCGCCACGCGTGCGCAGCACCGCGCGGCCGGGAATGTCGAGCCAGTACAGGGAACGTTCCTGCGGGTGCCAGAACGGCGATTCGCCGAGGGCGCTGAGGCTGTTGTCCAGGGGGGTCCACATGACGGGGATTGTGCCCCCGCGCCACGGTCCGCCGCTGTCGGACCGCACCGGGCCGCGCCGGGCCAAGGACAAAAAAAAGCCCGCTCGCACCGGAGTGCTTGCGGGCTGAACATCCAAAGGAGACTCTCGCTGAAAAAATGGGCTTCAGGAAACCTTGGAAGGACCTTGGAAAAACAGGGTGGTGGTCTGGTGGTGGACCGCGGGTCCCTTCCTCTGGAGCGAGGAACCCGCGGTGTCCTTGTCGCGTGTCGGAGCTTGTCCGATCAGCGGTTGTAGGCGGTTTCGCCGTGCGACGAGATGTCGAGGCCTTCGCGCTCTTCCTCTTCGGTCACACGCAGGCCGAGCACCAGGTCGGCGATCTTGAAGGCGATGAACGCCACGACGCCGGACCAGACGATGGTGAACAGCACGCTCTTGATCTGGATCCAGACCTGAGCGCCCATCGAGAAGGTGTCGGGGGTCAGGCCGCCGGTGCCGCCGAGGCCCTGGGCCGCGAACACGCCGGTCAGGATGGCACCCAGGATACCGCCCACGCCGTGGACGCCGAACACGTCGAACGCGTCGTCGGCACCGAGCATGCGCTTGAGACCGCCCACGCCCCAGAGGCAGACCAGGCCGGCCAGCAGGCCCAGCACGATCGAACCCATCGGACCGACGAAGCCGGCGGCGGGGGTCACTGCGACGAGGCCGGCGACGGCGCCCGAAGCGGCACCCAGCATCGAAGCCTTGCCCTTGTGCAGGCTCTCGCCCAGGATCCAGGACAGCGCGGCGGCGGCGGTGGCGAGCACCGTGTTCACGAAGGCCAGACCCGCAGCGGCGTTGGCGGCACCCGCCGAGCCGGCGTTGAAGCCGAACCAGCCGACCCACAGCAGCGAGGCGCCGACCATGGTGAGCGTGAGCGAGTGCGGCGTGAAGGCTTCCTTGCCGTAGCCCACGCGCTTGCCGACCATGTAGGCACCGACCAGGCCGGCCACACCAGCGTTGATGTGCACCACGGTGCCGCCCGCGAAGTCGAGCGCGCCGTCCTTGCCGAGCAGGCCGCCGCCCCAGACGATGTGGGCCATCGGCACGTAGGCGAAGGTGAACCACAGCACCGAGAACAGCAGCACGGCCGAGAACTTGGCGCGTTCGGCGAAGGCGCCGACGATCAGCGCCACGGTGATGGCGGCGAAGGTGCCCTGGAACGCGACGAACACGTACTCGGGGATCGTCGTGAGCGCACCGAAGGTCTCCTGCGACACGCCCTTGAGGAAGATCTTGTCGAAGGTACCGACGAAGCTTCCTTCACCCGTGAAGGCGAGGCTGTAGCCGTAGATGGCCCACAGGATGCTGATCAGCGAGAAGATCACGAAGACCTGCATCAGCACCGACAGCATGTTCTTCGAGCGGCCCAGGCCGCCGTAGAACAGCGCGAGGCCGGGGATGGTCATCAGGATCACGAGCAGCGTGGAGGTCA
>NZ_JBZAYE010000853.1:0-2568 GCF_058244205.1 Variovorax sp. 20P10.2.4 | reverse complement strand
ATCGCGGCGCGCCCCACCACGCCGAGCGCGCCCACCACCAGCACCTTGTCCATGGCCTCAGTCCTCCGTGGTCAGCACGACCTTGCCGTGCACGCGGCGCTGCACCAGGTCGTCGAGCGCATCGGCCGCGCGCTCGAGCGGATAGCGCGCCGAGACATGCGGCCGCAGCCGCCCGTCGCCGACCCATTGCATCAGTTCGCGCAGGTTGGCGGCATTGCGCTCGGGCTCGTTGCGCGTGAAGGCGCCCCAGAACACGCCGAGCACCGCGCAGCCCTTGAGCAGCGGCAGGTTCAGCGGCAGGCTCGGGATGCGGCCGGCCGCGAAGCCCACCACCAGGAAGCGGCCGCGCCAGGCCATGCCGCGCAGCGCGGGCTCGCTGTAGTCGCCGCCGACCGGGTCGTAGACCACGTCGACGCCGCGGCCGCCGGTCAGGGCCTTGATGCGTTCGCGCAGGTCCTCGGCGGTGTAGTCGATCAGTTCGTCGGCGCCATGGTCGCGGCACACGGCGAGCTTGGCCGGGCTCGAGGCCGCCGCGATCACGCGCGCGCCTATCGCCTTGCCGAGTTCCACCGCCGCCAGGCCCACGCCGCCCGCGGCGCCGAGCACCAGCAGCGTCTCGCCGGGCTGCAGCACGGCGCGGTCCTTCAGCGCATGGTGCGAGGTGCCGTAGGTGAGCGTGAAGGCCGCGGCGGTCGCGAAGTCCATGCCATCGGGCATCGGCAGCGTGCGCGCGGCCTCGGCCACCACTTCCTCGGCATAGCCGCCCCAGGTGGTGGCGGCGATCACGCGGTCGCCGGGCTTGAACTGCGTGACGCCTTCGCCCACCGCCTTGACGATGCCGGCGACCTCGCCGCCGGGCGAGAACGGCAGCTCGGGCTTGAACTGGTACTGGCCCTGGATGATCAGCGTGTCGGGAAAGTTGACGCCGCAAGCCTTGACCGACACCACCAGCCGGCCCGGGCCCGCCACGGGCGAGGGCACCTCCTCCACCACCAGCGAGGAGGGCGGCCCGAACTGCTTGCAGAGCACCGCCCTCATGGCCGTTCCCCCTGCGCGATCGCGCCCTCGGCGCCCAGCTCGGCGAGTTCGGTGTCGCCGACCGCGAGCAGCTCGCGCAGCACCTCGTGCGTGTGCTGGCCCAGCAGCGGCGGCGGCCGCTTGTACTCGACCGGCGTGGCCGAGAAGTTGAGCGGATTGGCCACCACCGACAGCGAGCCCGACAGCGGATGCTCGATCTCGCGCACCATCGCGCGATGCCGGATCTGCGGATCGTCGAACACCTGGCGGAAGTCGTTGATCGGCCCGCTGGGCACGTTGGCTTCGCGCAGCAGCGGCAGCCAGTGGGCGAGCGGCTGCCGGCGCAAGATGTCGGCGATCGCCGGAACCAGCGCCTCGCGGTTCGCCACGCGTTCGGGCGTGGTCGCGAAGCGCGGGTCGGCCGGCCACTCGGGATGGCCGAGCACGCGCGCGAGCGAGACGAACTGCGAGTCGTTGCCCACGGCGATCATCATCGGCCCGTCGGCGCAGGCGAAGTCCTGGTAGGGGCAGGTCAGCTGCGAGCGGATGCCCACGCGCTGCGGCAACTGGCCGGCCACCAGGTAGCTCATCGCCATCGAGGAGGTGGCGGCCACCTGCGCGTCGAGCAGCGCGAGGTCGATGTACTGGCCCACGCCGCTGACCGTGTCGCGGTGGTGCAGCGCGGCCAGGATGCCGATGGTGGCGTAGAAGCCCGCGGTGGTGTCCGACACCGGGTAGCCCGCGCGCTGCGGTCCCGCGCCGGGCTCGCCGTCGGGAATGCCGGTCAGGCTCATCACGCCGCTCATCGACTGGAAGATCAGGTCGTACCCCGGCATCGCGCTGTAGGGACCCGACTGGCCGAAGCCGCTGATCGAGCAATACACCAGCTTGGGATTGACGCGCGCCAGCGAGGCGTGGTCGAGCCCGTAGCGCGCGAGGTCGCCGGCCTTGAAGTTCTCCACCACCACGTCGGCGCAGGCCGCGAGCCGGCGGATCAGCCGCTGGCCCGAGGGCTTGGCCATGTCGATGGCGATCGAGCGCTTGCCGCGGTTGAGCGCGAGGAAGGTCGAGCGCTCCTGCGTCTCGCCGCCCGCGCGGTCCTTGAGGCGCGCGCCCTGCTGGCGCACGTCGTCGCCGATGCCGGGGCGTTCGACCTTGATCACGTCGGCGCCGAAGTCGGCGAGCATCTGCGTGGCCCAGGGGCCCGAGAGCACGCGGCTCAGGTCGAGCACGCGGATTTTCGAAAGCAGTCCACTCATCGGGTGTGTCCTCAGGCGGTTTCGAGATGGCCGTTGTCGATGACCACGGCGCCGCGCGCGGGCACGCTGGCGCGGAAGGCGGCGCGGGTCGGTCCCTCGCGCCAGAGTTCGAGCCGCACCGTCTCGCCGGGGAACACGGGCGAGGAGAAGCGCCCGCCCATCTCGCGCAGCGCGGCGGGATCGCCGTCGCACCAGCGCTTGACGATGCCGTGGCCCGCCACGCCGAAGGTCGCGAGGCCATGCAGGATCGGGCGCGCGAAGCCGGCCTCGCGCGCGATCGCCGGCACCGCAT
>NZ_JBZAYE010000852.1:0-2580 GCF_058244205.1 Variovorax sp. 20P10.2.4 | reverse complement strand
CCCCCCCCCCCCCCCCCCCCCCCCCCCCCCCCCCCCCCCCCCCCCCCCCCCCCCCCTTTTTAATGATACGGCGACCACCGAGATCTACACCTGGTAGCTATCGTCGGCAGCGTCAGATGTGGAGAAGAGACAGGCGCCAGGCCGCGTAGTCGGGCAGGGCCTCGGCCTGCAGCGGCGTGAGTTGGGGATCGGCGGCCTTGAGCGCGACCAGTCGCGCCACCAGCTCGCGCAGCGTGACGGCCAGGTGCGCGGGCACCTCGCGCATCGCGGCATCGAAGCGCTCGAGCGCGCGCAGGTCGAGGTCCATCGCATCGAGCAGCCGCGTGCGTTCGCCGCCCTCGGCCTCGAGCGTGGAGGGTGCCTCGAGCCATTGCTCGTAGGTCTGGCGCAGGTTCTGCACGAATGCCTTCTTGTCGCCCTGCGAGTCGTGGATCATGCAGCACAGCTCGTCCAGCCCCTGCTGGCGCAGGCGGTGGAACACGACGTCGATCGCGGCGCGTTTCTCGCAGACGAAGAGCACGCGGCGGCCGCGCCCCACGTAGTCGGCGATCAGGTTGGTGATGGTCTGCGACTTGCCGGTGCCCGGCGGCCCCTGGATGATGTAGCTGGCCCCGGTGCGCGCCAGCGCCACGGCGGCGGTCTGGGTCGCGTCGGCCTGCACCACCGGCCATTGCTCGGCCAGCGGCAGCACGGCGGGCGTCTCGGTGTCGACCTGGCGCGGCTGCAGCGAGAACACGCGGTCGAAGGCCTCGCTCGCCATGTCCGATTCGACCAGCCCGCTGTAGTCGCGCACCAGCGACATCTTGCGGTGGTTGAAGTTGCCGAGCGTCACGGCCGTGAGGTCCACGTCCCACTGGTAGGGATTGCCGGCGTTCTCGCGCAGCGCGAAGGTCTGGCGCTCGGCCTCGGCGGGCGCCATCTGTGGTGCGCGTGGCGTAGGGCGCGCGCCCACCGCGCCGGCCAGCGGCAGCGGCACGCGCTGCACGCGGGCATGGAACAGCTGCAACCCGCGCGGGCGGAAATCGTCCTGCGCGTAGCTGTAGTCGGTGGCCGCGATGGGCACGGCCGAGGGCGCGCGCTCGCGCACGCGCCGCTTGAACTGCTCGAGCCGCTGGCGCGCGCGCTGGTGGATCAGCGCGATCTCGGGCTGCCGCTGCAGACGCAACTGCACGCCGGGCTCGGTGCGCGCGATCTGCGCGGCCAGCTCGGCATGGAACTGCTCGATCGAGGTCTCGCGCAGGTCGATGTTCTCGGGCAGCACGATGCCGTAGAGCTGGCGCAGGTGATGCCGCAGCGTCGGGTTGACCTGGGCCTCGGGGCCCGCGGCCTCGAGCAGGTACTGGTCGCGCACGCCCTTCTTGCGCGCGAGCTCCACCGGCAGCATCAGGAGCGGCGAGACGATGCGCTCGTCGGCGTCCTCCTTGAGGTTGTGCCAGCGCAGGAAGGCGATCACCAGCGAGAGTTGCGACAGGCCGTACTCGGCCCGGTCGCGCCGCGCCTCCTGCAGGATGCGGTCGAGCGCGCCCGGCAGGTAGGGCTGGTCCTCGAAGCGCAGCCAGCGCGCGAGCGGCACCGGGTCGCCGCTCGCGACCTCGGCGGCGAAGCGGCCGTCCCACACGCAGAGCTGGTCGACGCGGATGCTCTGCAGGTCGACCACCAGCGGCACGCTGGCCACCGTGAGGTTGACGTGCGCCTGCGTGGGCTTGAAGTACAGCAGCCGGTTGCGCCGCGAGAGGTCGAACAGCCGGTCGCGCAGGTGCAGCTGGATCGCCTGGCGGCGCTGGCCCGCGCCGTCCTTCGGGTTCGCGAGGCGCTCCAGGCCCAGGTCCAGCGGCTGGTCGCGGTAGGTCTCGAGGCGGCGGATCACCGAGGGCAGGTCGCGCGCGCGCTCGTGGCGGTCGAGCGCCGTCATCTCGACGATCACCGCGGCCAGCACCGGGTGCAGCCGGCGGTTGATCTCGAACAGGTTGCCGCGGTGCTCGGCGAAGCGCGCGAGCTCCTCGCCCTGCGTGAAGTCGAGCCCGCAGGCCAGGCTGGCGAGCACCTGGCCCAGGCACAGCATGTCGCTGAGCGCATCGTGGTGCGCGAAGCGCTGCTCCCAGGCGCCGTAGCCGGGCAGGTAGGCCGGGCGCTGCGGCACGGTGTCGGGCGTGGCCTCGGGCAGCACCTCGAGGTTCTCGCGCGCGACGCCGATGCCGCCTTCGACGGTGATGCGTTCCTCGCCCACCACGCGCAGCACCGAGGCCACCGGGCGCTCGAGCGGTGCGATCGCCTGCGGGTTGCGCTTCGGCTCGGCGCCCGCGGGCTGGGCCAGTTCCAGCGCGGGCACCTCGTTCACGCGGTATGCCATCGCATGGCCCAGCGCGGCGACCCGGCCCTGCTCGTGCAGCGCCGAGACCTCGCGCAGCAACGGCAGCGCGAGGGCGAGCACGTCGTCGGTCTGCAGGCCGCCGTGGGCATCGGCGGTGTCGAGCAACTGCAACAGCGGTGCGATGCTCGTCATGCCGTGGCGCTCCGTGCATGCTGGGCTCGGGCCTTGTCGAGCACGGTGGCGGCGTCGCGCTTGACGCGCGCGAGGCT
>NZ_JBZAYE010000851.1:0-2583 GCF_058244205.1 Variovorax sp. 20P10.2.4 | reverse complement strand
TAGCGCTGGTGGCGCCGGCCGTTGCGTTCGAGCCAGACCAGCGCGATCACCATGGCGAGCATGGCGCAGGCGATCTGCGCCGCGCCCGCGAGGTCGGAGCGCGTGATCCAGGTGGTGTAGACGGCCACGGTGAGCGTCTGCACGCCGAGGAATTCGGAAGCGCCGATGTCGTTGAGCGTCTCGAGCAGCGCCAGGCTCAGGCCCACGGCCAGCGCCGGGCGCGCCAGCGGCAGCGCCACGCGGAAGAAGGCGCCGCGCCGGTTCTCGCCGAGCATGCGCGCGGCCTCCATCAGGTGCGCGGGCTGGCTCATGAACATCGCGCGCGCCGTCATGTAGACGTAGGGATAGAGCACGAAGCCGAGCACGAAGACCGCGCCGCCCATCGAGCGCAGGTCGGGCAGGCGGAACTGGCGCGGGCTGTCGTAGCCCAGCAGCCAGCGGATCGCGCCCTGCACCGGGCCGATGGGATGCAGCAGGTCGAGGTAGGCGAAGGCGACGATGTAGGTCGGCATCGCCAGCGGCAGCAGCAGCGCCCAGTGCAGCACGCGCCGCCCCGGGAAGTCGCAGGCCGTGACCAGCCAGGCACAGCCGGTGCCCACGGTCAGCACCAGCAGGCCGACGCCGCCCAGCAGCATGGCCGTGTTGAGCGTGGCCTGCGGCAGCACGTGCGCGAACAGCGATTGCCAGTGCGCGAAGCCCCGGGCGCCAGGCCCGAGCGCGAGCCACAGCAGGGCGAGCACCGGCGCGAGCACGCCGGCCGCCACGAGGAACGCGGCCCCGCGCCACAGCGGGCCCACCGCCTGCAGCGTGCGGGGGGCGCGCGAGGCCCTCATCAGCATGCGGATGCCCTGGAGTCAGGGCACCCGGCGGTGCACCTCACTGGTCGAAGCCGACCTTGTCGACCAGCGCGCTGGCCTGCTTGCGGTACTTGGCGATCTCGGTCAGCGGCAGCGGATCGACCTTCAGCTCGCCGATGGTCTGGCCGATGATCGGGTCGAGCGCGACGCCCTTGCGCACGGGGTATTCGTAGTTGGCGTCGGCATACAGCGACTGGGCCGGCTCGGACACCAGGAACTCGAGCAGCTTGACCGCGTTGGCGCGCTGCGGCGCGTTCTTCGCCACCGCCGCGCCGCTGATGTTGACGTGCGTGCCGCCGCTCTTGGCGAAGGTCGGGCGCACCACCTTGATGGCATCGCCCCACTTGCGCGCGTCGGTGCCTTCCTTGGCGCTCTTCATCTGGCCCACGTAGTAGGAGTTGGCCAGGCCCACGTCGCAGATGCCGCCGAGGATGTCGCGCGCCACGTCGCGGTCGCCGCCGGTGGCCTTGCGCGCCAGGTTGGCCTTCACGCCGCGCAGCCACTGCTCGGCCTTGGCTTCGCCGTCGTGCGCGATCAGCGAGGCCACCAGCGCGGTGTTGTAGGGATGCTGGCCGGCGCGGATGCAGACCTTGCCCTTCCACTTGGGATTGGCGAGGTCCTCGTAGCGGAAATTGGTGAGCGGCTGCGCCTTGTCGGCGTAGAGCACGCGCGCGCGCATCGAGAGCGCGAACCATTGGCCGTCGGCGCCGCGCAGGTTGGCGGGGATCGCCGATTCGAGCGCGGCCGACTTCACGGGCTGCGTGACGCCGCCGTCGACCAGGTCGACCAGGTTGCCGATGTCCACCGTCATCAGCACGTCGGCCGGCGAGCGCGCGCCCTCGGCCTTCACGCGCTCGAGCAGGCCGTCCTTCACGAACACCGTGTTGACCTTGATATTGCTCTGCGCGCTGAAGGCCGCGATCAGCGGCTGGATCAGCGCCGGCTCGCGCGTGGTGTAGAGCGTGAGCTCTTCCGCCGCGTGCGCGGGCAGGGCGGCGAGGGCGAGCCAGGCGCCGGTGGCGCCGATCAGGGCGTGTGCTGCGCGCGCGCCGATGCGTTGGGTCATGACGGGATCCTCCAGGTCGGTGATGTGTTCTCGGGGCAATGCGGCGGCCGGCCTGCGGCGCCGATGCGAACGATTATCAACAGGGATGGGAGGCGCGCGTCGTTTGGACTTACAAGCCGCAGGCCTACTCGCCCGGGCCGCCGCGAGCCTTCGATGCCTGCAGGACCTCGAGCACGAAACGCGTCGGGCCGCCGACGTCGCGGTCGCCGACCGCGAGGCCCAACTGCCGCCACAGCGCCGGGCTCAGCGGCCGGATCGCGATGCGCGGATCGGGCGTGCGCCCGTCCGCTTCCTCGGGCAGCAGGGCCGCGCCGTAGCCCGCGGCCACCAGCGTGCGGATCGCGTCGTTGTAGTTGAGCTCGATGCGCGGCCGGCAATGCACGCCGGCCGCCGAGAACCATTCGGCCGTCTGCCGGTAGAGCCGCGTGGAGGCGTCGTTCATGATCAGCGGCCGCTCGGCCAGCCACTGCGGCGTGAGGCGCTTCGGCGCCTTCCAGGCCGCCGGCAGGAAGGCGAGCACGGCCTCGCGTCGCAGCGGCGTGACATGCACGCCGCGCACCGGCGGCTGCGGCAGTGCCACCACCGCGAGGTCGAGGCTGCCCGCGGCAAGCCGCGCCATGCTGTCGTTGGAGGTCAGCACCTGCACGTTGACCTCGATGC
>NZ_JBZAYE010000850.1:0-2583 GCF_058244205.1 Variovorax sp. 20P10.2.4 | reverse complement strand
GGCTCGGCCAGCTGTTCGGTTGGCGCGCGGCCTTCGTGTTCGTGGGCGTGATCGCGCTCATCGCCGTGGTGCTGCTGCGCCGCGACATCCCCGACCTCGCCGCGCCCGCGGGCGCCAGCCCCTGGCGCGAACTCGGCGCGCTCAAGCGCAAGCAGGTCTGGTTCACGCTGGGCATCGGCGCCATCGGCTTCGGCGGCATGTTCTCGGTGTTCAGCTACATCAAGCCGACGCTGATCGAGGTGGCCGGCATGCCGCTGGGCGGCGTGCCGCTGGTGCTCGCGCTGTTCGGGCTCGGCATGGTGGTCGGCAACCTGGTCGGCGCGCGGCTGGCCGACAAGTCGCTGATGCGCACCATCGGCGGCCTGATGGCCTATGCGGCGCTGGTGCTGGCGCTGTTCACCTTCTCGGCCCACAACATCTACACCGCGGGCTTCAACGTGTTCCTGATCGGCACCACCGTGGCCATCGGCCCGGCGCTGCAGATCCGGCTGATGGACGTGGCCGGCGATGCGCAGACCCTGGCGGCCGCGCTCAACCATTCGGCCTTCAACATGGCCAATGCGCTCGGCGCCTGGCTCGGCGGCGTGGCGATCGCCGCGGGCCTGGGCTGGACCTCGACCGGCTGGGTCGGCGCGCTGCTCGCGCTCGCGGGCATGGGCGTCTTCTGCTGGGCCGTGGCGAGCGCGCGCGCCGATGCGCGGCGGCCGCGCGTGGCGGCCTGCAAAGGCTCGGCGAGCTGAAGGTCTCCGCCTAACGGGGCTGCAGCTGCTCGCGCAGGATGCGCCGGATCTCGAGGATCGCGAGCGGGTTCTCCTGCACGCTGTGCGCCGACGGGATCACCAGCTCCGAGGCCGCGCCGTCGAGGTGCGCGCTGGCATAGGGCACGATGCCGTCGCTCGACAGCGCCTGCGCCAGGCCCGGCGTGTCGTTGCCGATGATCGAGTGGAAGCGCACGCGCGGATTCATCGGCAGGCCCGAGGAGAGCCGCACGAAGGGATCGCGGTCGCTGAGGTTGTCGATGCTGTTGGGAATGCGCAGCGGCCCCGCGTCCTGCCGGCCCGGCGCGATGCGGATCAGTTCGCGCGAGATGTCGCTCAACTGCCCCAGCATCGCCACCGGCAGCGTGATCAGGTTGGCGACCCAGCGCGAGATGCGGTTGTTGGCGAAGTCGGTGCCGCGGTGCGGCGAGGCGATGAAGATCGCGTCGCTGACCTGCGGCAGCGGCTCGAAGCGCAGGTAGGGCGCGAGCTTCTCCTCGATGCGCCGCTGCTGCGCGCCCTGCATCGGGTAGCTGGCCAGCAGCGCGTCCCAGAGCTTGTCCTCCGACGACGACACCATCAGCCGCGACAGCACGCCGCCCATGCTGTGGCCGATCAGCGTGATGTCCTTCGAGGCCGGGGCCTGGCCCGTGGGATCGAAGTGCTGCAGCGTCTGCGTCACGGCCTCGCGGATCGCGAAGTTGTTGAGCGGCAGCGGCGCATTGGTCGGATAGTAGACCTGCCAGATCTGGTAGCGGCGGCGCAGGGTCTCGTCGCCGAGCACCTCGTTGGCCACGTTGATCCAGGCCTCGGGACTGCTCGCGAGGCCGTGCAGCATGATGACCGTGCGGCGCTCGGGATCGTAGGGCTGCATCAGGTAGATGCGCGGCTGCGTGAGGCCGTCGCGGCCGCCGAACAGGCTGCGCAGCGCCTGCAGCGCGAAGTCGGAGCGGGCCAGCCACAGGCCGTAGCCCGAGGTGAAGTTGGCGGCCAGCGGCACCTCCTGCCCGGCCAGTTGCACGTTGGCGGTGCGGTAGGGGTCGTAGGCCGCGATGCGCAGCCTGCGCGTGGCCAGCACCTCGGCGAGGTTGCCGCCGTCGAACAGCAGCAGCGCGGTGACGGCGGGGAAGGGCATCTCGCGGTAGGGCGGGCGCGGGTCGGCGGTAGCGAGCGCGGGCGCCTTCTCGTCGGTGCGCTGGCTGTCGGCCGCCACCAGCTCGGCGCCGAAGCCGTCGCGCCGGTAGGTGTTGCGCAGGCCCGAGAAGGTCAGCGAGGCGGCGGGGATCAGCTCGTCGGGCAGCGGCGCGTCGGCGGGCAGGCGCAGGCCCGAGACGTCGGCCTCGATGCGCCAGTCGCCCACGCGCGGTACCTGCGGCTGTGCCGCTGCGTTGCGCCGCACGCCGCGGTACAGGCCCGTGATGGCCTGCTGCACCGCGTAGTTGTAGTAGTCGCGCACCTGCGTCTGCCGGTCCTCGAAGGCGCGGTCGCGCGGCTTGCGCGCGGTGAAGAACAGGTAGGCATAGGCATGGCGCGCGCTCTCGAGCCAGGCCTCGATGGCGGTGGTGTCGGCGGCCGAGCCCGGCTGCGTGGTGCCGCCGCTCTTGTCGGCCGCGATCGCCACCTGCAGCCACACCTCCGACAGCGCCGACAGCCGCTGCTCGTCGCTCAGGCCCGGCGAGTCGGCCAGTGCGCTGCGGCAGGCCGGGCCGTCCTCGCCGCACAGCTCGGCGTCGGAGCCGATCACGCGCAGCACCTCCTCGGCCGAGGTGCTGAGCCGGCCCGTGGTGAGCACGTCGCCGCGGCGCTGCGCGAGGTATTCGGCGGG
>NZ_JBZAYE010000085.1:0-18523 GCF_058244205.1 Variovorax sp. 20P10.2.4 | reverse complement strand
AGCCCGACGAACAGCCAGACGCGCCCCTGCGTGGCGGCCTGCATCAGGCCGTTGGCGCCCTCGGCGTTGCCGAAGACCTGCGGAACGGCCTCGTACCAGGTCGCATCCTGGATCGCATACCAGGGCAGCAGCAGGTAGGCCGCGAAGCCCAGCAGCACCCAGGCACGGATCCAGCGCTGGGTGCGCCGCGCCGCGGCCTCCGACGCCGGATTGCGCGGGACCGCCGCGCGGGGCAAGGCCCCGATGGAACGCGCTTCCACTTAACGCGGCAGCGAGTTGACGTCCTTCTCCCAGCGCGCGATCAGGCGGCGGCGCTCGGCGCTGGCGCCGTACTTGGCGTAGTCGTAGTCGATGAACTTGATCTTCTTGAAGTCGGGGATGCGCGGATCGAGCTTGGCGGCGGCATTGCTCGGCAGCTGGAACTGCTTGTTGGCGGCGCCGAGCTCCTGCGCGGCCGGCGTGAGCGCCCATTCGTAGAACTTCTTCGCGGCCTCGAGGTTGCGCGCGCCCTTGATGATGCTCATGGAGCCGATCTCGGCGCCGGTGCCGTCGCTCGGCGTGATGGTCTCGACCGGGAAGCCCTGCATCTTCTCGCCCGGGCCGTCGTGCACGAAGCTGATCGACACCGCGGTCTCGCCGCGCGCCACGGCCTTGATCGGGCCGGTGCCCGAGCGCGTGTACTGGCCGACGTTCCTGTGCAGCGCCTTGAGGTAGTCGAAGGCCTTGTCCTCGCCCATGAGCTGCACCAGCGTGGCGATCATGGTGTAGGCCGTGCCGCTCGAGGCGGGGTTGGCCACCTGGATGTCGCCCTTGTACTCGGGCTTGAGCAGGTCGGCCCAGGTCCTGGGCACCGGCAGCTTCTTCTTGGCCAGCAGCTCGGGGTTGTAGCCGAAGCCCAGCGGGCCCGAGTAGATGCCCACGGTCCTGTAGCCCGACTGCTTCGCCTGCTGCTGGGCCCAGGGGTGCAGTTGCGACAGCGTGGGCGACCTGTACTCGAGCGTCAGGCCCTGCTCGGCCGCCTGCAGGTGCGGGTCGCCGGTGCCGCCGAACCAGACATCGGTCTTGGGGTTGTCCTTCTCGGCGATGAGCTGGGCCAGCGCCTCGCCCGAGCCCTTGAGCGCCATGTTGATGCGGGTGCCGGTGGTGCGCGCGTACACGGTCGAGATCACGCTGCACCACTCGGCCTGCACCGAGCAGATCACGTTGACCGTGCCCTGGGCCGATGCCATCGCCGATCCACCCAGCAGCGCCGCCGCAACAAAAAGCTTCTTCATGGAGTTCTCCGCTTCGTTCAATAAAAAAAGGCCTCCCGGCCATGGGTTCAGCGTAGCTTTAGTACAAGTGCGAGGAATCGGTACAAGTACCATCGCGATTGGCGGGCCGGCACATTGCCTGCTCGCCCCAGACCCAAGGAAAGTGTTCCCCATGAGCTTCGATCTCGTTCTGTTCGGCGGCACCGGCGATCTCGCATGGCGCAAGCTGATGCCCGCTCTGTTCCAGGCCTTTCGGCACGGGAGCCTGCCGAAGGATGGACGCATCGTCGGCGTGGCGCGGGACAACCTGTCGGATGACCAGTACCGCGAGCTGATCCAGTCGCGCTTCAATGCCGTCGAAGGCGCCAAGCGGCCCTCGCCCGAGGAGTTCGAGAAGTTCGCCTCGATGCTGCACTACCTGCGCATGGACCTGTCGAAGCCCGACGACTATGCGCGCCTGTCCGACCTGCTCAAGCAGCGCGATGCCGACACGGTCGTGATGTATGTCGCCACCGCGCCGGGCCTGTTCACGCAGGTGGTCGAGCAGATCGCGGCCGCCGGCCTCAACGGCGCGCGCACCCGCATCGTGCTCGAGAAGCCGCTGGGCCACGACCTGGCCTCCAACCGCGCGATCAACGCCGCGGTGGGCAAGGTGCTCGAGGAGAAGCAGGTCTTCCGCATCGACCACTACCTCGGCAAGCCCTCGGTGCAGAACCTGTTCGCGATGCGCTTCGGCAACGCGCTGTTCGAGCCCATCTGGCGCCGCGAGCACATCGCCAACATCCAGATCACCATCGCCGAGGACCTGGGCGTGGAAAAGCGCGGTGCCTTCTACGACCAGACCGGCGCGCTGCGCGACATGGTGCAGAACCATGCGCTGCAGCTGCTGTGCGCCATCGGCATGGAGCCGCCGATCAACTCGCACGCCGACGCGATCCGCGACGAGAAGCTCAAGGTGCTGCGCGCGCTCAAGCCCTGGACGCCCGAGACGCTGGGCCTGCACACGGTGCGCGGCCAGTACACGGCCGGCACGGCCTACGGCGAGCGCGTGCCGGGCTACCGCGACGAACCCGGCGTCGACCGCGAGAGCCGCACCGAGACCTTCGTCGCGCTGCGCACCGAGATCGCCAACTGGCGCTGGGCCGGCGTGCCCTTCTACATCCGCACCGGCAAGCGGCTGGCCTCGCGCGACGCGCGCATCGAGGTCAACTTCCGCCCGACGCCGCACGCGATCTTCCGCGCACCGTCCGGCAGCGCGAACAAGTTCGTGATCAACCTGCAGCCCAAGGACGGGCTCGAGCTGCACATGCTCGCGCAGGCACAGGACAACCGCCGCAGCAACGGCCGCCAGGACAGCGCGCCGCAGCTCGCGCCGGTGCAGCTCGACCTCGACTTCGACAAGCGCTTCGGTTCCGAGCGCGTGGGTGCCTACGAACGGCTGCTGCTCGACGTGATCGACGGCCGGCTCAACCTGTTCGTGCGCAGCGACGAGCAGGAAGAGGCATGGCGCTGGGTCGAGCCGCTGATCGACAGCTGGGCCAGCGACGGCGGACCGCGTCCCTACGCGGCCGGCACCTGGGGCCCGAGCGCATCGAGCGCCATGATCGCGCGCGACGGGTTCTCGTGGGGCGAGGAGCAGTAACTCAGCCGAACTGCACGCAGCGCATGCCGAGCGTGCCCGACTGGAAGCCCTCGTAGACCGTCTTCGCGCGCTCGCCCGCCCCCGCGGCGCCGAGCGCGTAGAGAAACGGAAAGTAGTGATCGGGCGTGGCCACCGCGGTCGACGCGCCCGCGAGCCGCTCGTAGCCGATCAGCGCGCGGTCGTCGCGGCCGGCCAGCGCGGCCTTCACCGCATCGTCGAAGGACTGGGCCCAGGGCCGGCTCGCCGCCATGCCGTCGGGCGTGCCGCGGTCGGTGGCGCGCAGGTTGTGCACCACGTTGCCGCTGCCCATTACCAGCACGCCCTTGTCGCGCAGCGCGGCGAGGTCGCGCCCCACCGCGTAGTGGAAGGCCGCGGGCTTGTCGTAGTCGATGCTGAGCTGGAACACCGGCACGTCGGCCTTCGGATAGAGATGCTTGAGCACGGTCCAGGTGCCGTGGTCCAGGCCCCATTGCTCGGTGGCGACCACCGGTGACTGCTTCACCGCCGCGGCCGCCTCGCGCGCGAGCGCGGGATGGCCGGGCGCCGGGTAGTCGATGTCGTGCAGCGCCTGCGGAAAGCCGCCGAAGTCGTGAATGGTCCGGGGCCGGGCCTGCACGCCGACGCCGGTCGCGCCGCTGCTGAGCCAGTGCGCCGAGACGCTGAGGATGGCCGTGGGCCGCGGCAGTTCGCGCCCCCAGGCGGCGAGCCGGCGCGTGAATGCGTTGTCGGCCAGCGCATTCATCGGCGAACCATGGCCGATGAAGATCACCGGCATGCGCCGCGCGGGCGCCTCGCCGGCGGCCGACGCCGACTGCGAGAGCGAGGCCAGCGTACCCAGCACGGCGGTCGCGCCGAGCGCCGAGCCCATGAGGAAGCCGCGGCGGCCGAGCGCGCGCAGCGCGCCGGCGTCGGAAGGAAGAGGGGTCATCGGAAGGGGCATGGCGCAGTGCGGAAGAAGCCGCGCCACTGTGCCGCGATGCGGCGCGCCCGGCTGTGCCTTTGCGCACATCTTCGTGCGCCCGACCCGATCCTCAGATCCGGCCCTCCTCCGCCGCATGGCAGGCCACCTGCACGCCGCGGATGCTCTGGAGCTTCGGCCGCTCGGCCGAGCAGCGCGCATTGGCATGCGGGCAGCGCGGATGGAAGGCGCAGCCCGCGGGCGGATTGAGCGGATTCGGCACCTCGCCCTGCACCGGCGTGCGCGCGCGCCCCGTGTGCTTCATCTGCGGGATCGCGTCGAGCAGCATGCGCGTGTACGGGTGCTGCGGCGTCGCGAACAGCTTCTGCTTGTCCGCCACCTCCACCAGCCGTCCCAGGTACATCACGCCCACCTGGTCGGCCACGTGGCGCACCACCGCGAGGTTGTGCGAGATGAACAGGTAGGTCAGGCCCTGCTCGCGCTGCAGGTCCTTCATGATGTTGAGCACCTGCGCCTGCACGCTCACGTCGAGTGCCGAGGTGGGCTCGTCGCAGACCAGGAACTCGGGCTGCGTGGCCAGCGCGCGCGCGATCGAGATGCGCTGGCGCTGGCCGCCCGAGAACTGGTGCGGGTACTTGCTCATGTCCAGCGGCGACAGGCCCACCGACTGCAGCAGCTGGCCCACGCGCTCGCGCAGTTGGGCCTTGTCGCTGAGGATGCCGTGCTCGCGCAGCGGCTCGCCGATGATGTCCTCGACGATCCAGCGCGGGTTGAGGCTCGCGTAGGGGTCCTGGAAGATCATCTGGATGCGGCGACGCAGCTTGCGGCCCTCGGCGGTCTTGAAGGCCGCGTGCGCGTCCTGGCCGTCGAACTGCAACCCGCCGCGCGTGGGCGCGTACAGGCCCACGAGCAGGCGCGCGACCGTGCTCTTGCCGCAGCCCGATTCGCCGACCAGCGCGAGCGTCTTGCCGCGCTCGATCGAGAAGCTCACGCCGTCCACCGCGTGCAGCAGCACGCGCGGCTTGCGCTCGAGCACGCGGTTGAGCCAGGGCGGCGAGACGTCGAAGGTGCGCGCGAGGTCGTGGGCCACCACGAGCGGCTCGCCGCCGGTGGCCTTGCCGGGTTCGATCACGGCGCTCATCGCGTCACCTCCGCGATCGGTTCGGCCGCCTCGGGCGTGGCGCGTTCGCCGGCCGCGAGCGCGTCGTGATGCTTCGCCGCGATCTCGGCCTGGCCGGTGTGCGGATCGGTGGCGTCGTGCAGCCAGCAGGCGGCGCGCGTGGCGCCCGCGTGCATCAGTTCGGGCCGCTCCTCGAGGCAACGCGCGAAGGTGCGCGGGCAGCGCGGGTTGTAGGCGCAGCCCTTGGGGATCGCATTGAGCCGCGGCATCGCGCCGTCGATCTGGTTCAGGCGCTCGCGGTCGCTCGCCATGTCGGGAATGGACGCCATCAGGCCCGCGGTGTAGGGATGCGCCGCCTGGTGGATCACCTCGTGCACCGGACCGATCTCGGCGATGCGGCCCGCATACATCACGGCCACGCGGTCGCAGGTCTCGGCGATCACGCCCATGTCGTGCGTGATCAGCATCACGGCCGCGCCGCGATCCTTGCAGATGCGCTTGAGCAACTGGATGATCTGCGCCTGGATCGACACGTCGAGCGCGGTGGTCGGTTCGTCGGCCACGATCAGCTTAGGCTCGGCCGCGAGCGCGAGCGCGATCACCACGCGCTGGCGCATGCCGCCCGAGAACTGGTGCGGGAAGTGGTCGATGCGCTGCTCGGCGGCGGGAATGCCGGTGTCCTGCAGCAGGCCGATGGCGCGCTTGCGCGCTTCCGATTCGGTCACGGGCAGGTGGGTGCGGATGGTTTCGATGAGCTGCCGGCCCACCGTGTAGAGCGGGTTCAGCGAGGTCAGCGGGTCCTGGAAGATCGCGCCGATCTTGCGGCCGCGGATCGGCCGCATGGCGTCGAAGCCGAGGTTGTCGATGCGCTGGCCCTCGAGCAGGATCTGGCCGCCGGCCACGCGGCCCGGCGGCTCGAGCAGGCCGATGATCGAGGCGCCCGTGAGCGACTTGCCGGCACCCGATTCGCCGACCACGCCGAGGATCTCGCCGGGCGCGATGTCGAAGGAGATGTCGTCGAGCGCGCGCAGCGTGCCGCGGCGGTTCGGAAATTCGACGACGAGGTTCTTGACCTGGAGCAGTGTCATGGCGTGTCTCCCGCTTCTTCAGCGCAGCCGCGGGTTGAGCGCATCGCGCAGCCAGTCGCCCAGCAGGTTCACGCTGAGCGCGATCAGCACCAGCATCGCGCCGGGGAACACGGTGATCCACCATTCGCCCGAGAACAGGTACTGGTTGCCGATGCTGATGAGCGTGCCCAGCGAGGGCGAGGTCGGCGGCACGCCGACGCCGAGGAAGGACAGCGTGGCCTCGGTGATGATCGCAGTCGCGACCTGGATCGTGGCCAGCACCATCACCGGCCCGAGCACGTTGGGCAGCACGTGGCGCAGCATGATGCGGATCGGCGCGACGCCGGTGACGCGCGCGGCCTGCACGTACTCCTTGCTGCGCTCCACCAGCGTGGAGCCGCGCACGGTGCGCGCGTACTGCACCCAGCCGGTCAGCGAGATGGAGATGATGAGCACGCCGAAGGCCAGCGAATCGTTGGCATGCGGGAACAGCGCGCGGCCCACGCCGGCGATCAGCAGCGCGACCAGGATCGGCGGGAACGAGAGCATCACGTCGCACAGGCGCATGAGGAAGGTGTCGAGCCAGCCGCCGAAGAAGCCGGCCAAGAGGCCCAGCACGACGCCGACGAAGACCGACAGCACCACCGACACCACGCCGACGATCAGCGAGATGCGTGCGCCGTAGATCACGGCCGAGAGGATGTCGCGGCCCTGGTCGTCGGTGCCCAGCAGGTACTTGGCCGAACCGTCGGTGGTCCAGGCCGGCGGCAGGCGCGCATCGCCGAGTTCGAGCGACGCGAGATCGAAGGGGTTGTGCGGCGACACCCAGCCGGCGAAGGCCGCGCAGAACAGGCAGGTCAGCGCGATCAGCGCCGCGACGATCGCCACCGGCGAGGTGCGGAAGCTGTAGCCGACATCGCTGTCGAACCAGCGGGCTATGGTTCTTTTCATCGCCGGGCCGCCCCAAGAGGAAAAGCGGCCCCCTCGGGGGGCAGCGGACCTTGCGCAGCAAGGAGAGCGTGGGGGTTGTTTTTCATCGTGGAAGCAAAAGGAATGGGCCCGCAAGAAGCGGGCCCATGGGGTCAGGCCACGGGGGCTGCGGGAAGCCCCATCAGGGCTTGACGCTCATCCACTTGAAATACATGAAGTTGTCGGCCAGTTGCACCAGCTCGACCTTCTTGCTCACGCCCCAGGCCAGCGACTGCTGGTGCAGCGGCAGCGTGCCGACGTCGTCCGCGTGGATCTTGAAGGCTTCCTTGATCAGCTCGTTGCGCTTGGCCTTGTCGCTCTCGGACTGGATCTTCTTCGTGACCTCGTCGAGCTTGGGATTGCAGTAGGCGCCCAGGTTGAACTGGCCCGTGCCCTTGTCGTCGGGGCAGGAGGTCAGCGAGCTCAGCGCGTTGTGCGAGTCGTAGGTGGTCGGGGTCCAGCCCAGCATGTAGAAGCTGGTGTCGCGGCGCAGGATCTTCGGGAAGTAGGTGCCCTTGGTCTCGGCCACGAGGTTGATCTTGACGCCGATCTTCGCGAGATTGGCGGCCACGCTCTGGCAGATCTGGCCGTCGTTGACGTAGCGGTCGTTCGGGCAGTTGAGCGAGACCTCGAAGCCGTTCGGATAGCCGGCCTCGGTCAGCAGCTTCTTGGCGGCCTCGACGTCGAAGGGCAGGCGCTTGTCCTGCTCGGCGGTCCAGCCGTTGATGCCGGGGCCGACCAGCAGGCCGGTGGGCCGCGAGGCGCCGCGCATCACGGTGCGCTGGATGCCGGCGATGTCGATGGCCTGGTAGAAGGCCTGGCGCACGCGCTTGTCCTTGAACGGGTTCTTGCCCTTGATGTTCGAGTACTGCAGCTCGTCGCGCTTCTGGTCCATGCCCAGGAAGATGGTGCGCAGCTCGGGGCCGGTGATGACGCGCGCGTTGGGCGCGGCGTTGATGCGCGCGATGTCCTGCACGGGCACCGGTTCCATCACGTCGACCTCGCCGGAGACCAGCGCGGCCACGCGGGTGGCGGGGTTGGCAATCGGCGTGAAGACGATCTCCTGCGCGTTGCCTTCGATCTTGCCCCAGTAGGTGCCGTTGCGCGTGAACACGGTGCGCACGTTCGGCTGACGCTCTCGCACGCGGAACGGGCCGGTGCCATTGGCCTTGAACGAGGCGGTGTTCTCGATGCCCTTGCGGCGGTCGACCGGCTTGGTGGCCTGGTTCTCCTCGCACCACTTCTTGCTCATGATCATCGTCAGCGAGATCACGTCGGGCAGGATCGGGAACGGGCCGTTGGTCTCGATCTCGACGGCGAGCTCGCCGACCTTGCGCACGGCCTTGATCTCGCTGAGCGTGGCCTTCATGTCGGAGCCATCGCCCTGCGCGCGCGCGAAGCTGAACACCACGTCGTCGGCGGTGAACGGCGTGCCGTCGTGGAACACCACGCCCTTGCGCAACTCGAAGCGCCAGACGTCGGGCGAGGTCTGTTTCCAGCTGGTGGCCAAAAGCGGCGCGAGGCTCAGGTCCTTGTTGCGGCCCACGAGGGTTTCGTAGACGTTCGCCGTCACGCTGAGCTGCAGCGATTCGTTGAGCGAGTGCGGATCGAGCGACAGCGCGTCGCCCTGGTTGGCGATGCGGATGGTCTGCGCGCCGGCGACCATGCTGACGGCGCCCAGGGCGCACACGACCGCGGCCGCGGCCACATTTCTTCTGAGACTCATGGGAAACACTCCTCGGGTTGGGATCAAAACAATCAAGGCGCCGCGGTGGCGGCAGCTCTCTCGGGCTGCCCGCCGCGGGTCGCGGCGAGCGGCATGCCCTGCTCGATCAGGCCGGCGTGCAACGCGGCGCCGAGCGGCAGGATCTCATCGTTGAAGTCGTAGCGGCTGTTGTGCAGGAAGGCGCCGCGACGCGCGTCCTGGCCGATGCGCAGGTAGGCGCCGGCCTTCTTCTGCAGCATGAAGGAGAAGTCCTCGGCACCCATGCTGGGCTCCATGTTGCGGTCGACGTTGGAGGCGCCGACCAGCGACTCGGCCACGTCGGCCGCGAACATGGCCTCGGGCGTGGTGTTGATGGTGGCCGGGTAAATGCGCTCGTACTTGATGCTGGCGGTGGCACCGAAGCCCGCGGCGATCGAAGTGCACAGCTCGCCCAGGCGCTGCTCCACCTGCGCCTGCACGCGCGCGCTGAAGGTGCGCACGGTGCCGACCAGCGTGGCCTCGCCGGGCACCACGCTCATCGCGCCGAGGTCGCCGGCCTGCATCGCGCAGATGCTGACGACGGCGGCGTCGATCGGTCGCACGTTGCGCGACACGATGGTCTGGGCGGCCGTGATGATGTGGGCGGCGGCGATCACCGGATCGACCGTGAGGTAGGCATGCGCGCCATGGCCGCCCTTGCCCTTGATCTCGATCGTGATGCGGTCGGCCGCGGCCATCATCGCGCCGCGGTTGATGCCGACGGTGCCTGCCGGCATCGCGGGCCAGTTGTGCATGGCATAGACCGACTGCACCGGGAAGCGGTCGAACAGGCCGTCCTCGATCATCACGCGCGCGCCGGCGTAGCCTTCCTCGCCGGGCTGGAAGATCAGCACCGCGGTGCCGTCGAAGTTGCGCGTTTCGGCCAGGTAGCGTGCCGCGCCCACGAGCATGGCCGTGTGGCCGTCGTGGCCGCAGCCGTGCATCAGGCCCTCGGTGGCGGAGCGCCAGCCGAAGTCGTTGTCCTCGCGCATCGGCAGCGCATCCATGTCGGCGCGCAGGCCGATCATGCGGCCGCTGGCGGTGGAGCGGCCGCGGATCACGCCGACCAGGCCGGTCTTGCCGATGCCCTCGTGGATCTCGTCGACACCGCAGGCGCGCAGCGCCTCGCGCACGCGGCCCGAGGTGTAGACCTCCTCGAAGCCGAGTTCGGGATGCGCGTGCAGGTCGCGCCGGAAGGCCTCGATCTCCGGATAGAAGCTCGCGATGTGGGCGAAGGCGCGGCCGTTGGCCTGCAGGCGCGCGGCGGGCGCGGGAGGCGGCGCGGGTGCGGGTCGCGTTGCGCTCGTCTTCGAGGTGGCGCTCATGTCAGTGTCCTCCCGCCTTGCCGATGCGCAGCCGCGGATCGACCACGAAATACAGCAGGTCCACGACGAGGTTGATGGTGACGAAGATCAGCGCGATCAGGCACAGGTAGGCGGCCATCACCGGGATGTCGGCGAAAGTCACGGCCTGGATGAACAGCAGGCCCATCCCGGGCCACTGGAACACCGACTCGGTGATGATCGCGAAGGCGATGAGGCCGCCGAGCTGCAGGCCGGTGATGGTCATCACGGGCACCAGCGTGTTCTTGAGCGCGTGGCCGAAATGGATGGCCCGGTTGGAGAGGCCGCGTGCGCGCGCGAACTTGATGTAGTCGGTGCGCAGCACCTCGAGCATCTCGGCGCGCACCAGCCGCATGATCAGCGTGAGCTGGAAGATCGCGAGCGTGATCGCCGGCAGCACGATGTGCATCCAGCCGTCGGACTTGAGCAGGCCGGTGGACCACCAGCCGAGCTGCACGGTGTCGCCGCGGCCGAAGCTCGGGAACCAGCCCAGCGTGACGGCGAAGACCAGGATCAGCAGGATGCCGATCAGGAAGGTGGGCAGCGACACGCCGAGCAGCGAGACGGTCATGAAGACCTGGCTCATGAAGGTGCCGCGGCGCAGCGCGGTGTACACGCCCATCGGGATGCCGACCAGCAACGCGAGCAGCGCGGCGACCAGGGCCAGCTCGAGCGTGGCCGGGAAGCGTTCGCCGATCAGGCGCGAGACCTTGGCGCCCTGGCGCAGGCTCAGGCCGAATTCGCCCTGCGCGGCATTCACCAGGAAATGCCAGAACTGCACGAAGAAGGGACGGTCGAGCCCCAGCGCGGAGCGCATTTCGCGGATCTGCTCGGGCCGGGCGTCCTGGCCCAGCAAGAACACGACCGGGTCACCCACGTATTGGAAGAGAAGGAAGGCAATGAACGCGACCGCGACCATCACGATCACGGCCTGGATCAGGCGGCGCAGTACGAAGGCAATCATTCAGTTCTGAAAAAGAGCAGGCATGCTAGCAGTGCAAACTGCGTGCCCGCACGGGGGTTCCCCCGGGGTGCACGCGCTTGGTGCGTGTACTCTTTCGAGAGCGGCGCGAGGGTAACTCGACGGACCCGATGCGGATCGAAAGCCCATGAAAAAAAGCCGCTCGACTTGCGTCGAGCGGCTTCTTGATCTTTCGATTCGAAGCTGGCTTGCGCCAGCGTCAAATTAGAAAGCGTGACGGATACCGAAGTCGTAGCCGGTAGCGCTCTTCGGAGCGTACGTTTGGCCAGCGATCGTGCCGTAGCCAGGCGAGCCACCGGTGGTGATGCCCATGATGCTGTTGTTCTGACCGTTCTTGATGCTGATGCGCGACAGCGTAGCGTACAGAGCCGTACGCTTCGACAGGTTGTGCACGTAGCCCACAGCGAACTGGCTGGCGCGAGCGCTGCCGTCGTTGTAGAAGTTCAGCGGAACCAGAGCGCTGTCAGGCTTGAACTTGACTTGCGAGTACGAAGCGCGGATCAGGCCAGGACCGACGGGAACCGTCGCGCCGAGCAGAACGCCGTTGTACTTGTCCGACAGGCCTTGGGTGTAGATGAACGGCAGGCCCAGCAGCGTCAGCGACTGGTTGCGGTCATACGCATCCTTGACTTGCGAGATTTCGCCGAACAGCTTGACCGGACCGAAGTCGTACGAAGCGCCCAGGTTGAAGGTCTTCAGCTCGTCCTTCGAGTAGCCCGAAGCCAGGCCAGGCAGAGGAGCGCCGTCCTTGGTGTCGATGCCGTAGGCGGCAGCGACGTCCAGGGGACCGTTGGCGTAGCCGAAGCGGCCGCCGACGTAACGACCGCGCTTGCTCGGGCTGTTCAGGACTTCGTCCGACTTGACGTTCTCATGCAGAGCGTACTGGAACTGACCGTAGAAACCGCCCAGGTTCGGGGGCAGGAAGTAGGCGATCGCGTTGCTGGTACGGACATAGCTGTCCGAGCCGGCTGCACCGTTCGGTGCGCCACCGTGGACCGAAGCCAGGTTCACGTTGGTACGGAAGATCGCGCTGGAGCCCACGCCGTTGGTGCCGAAGGGGTCGAACACGGTGTCGTTCCAGAACGTGGCGGTGTAGTCACGACCCAGACGAATTTCACCGAAACCACCCGACAGGCTCACGGTCGAGCGGCGAGCGAAGTTGGAGATACCACCCTTGCCGTCGTCGTTCGTGATCGGGGCTTCGAGCCAGAAGCTGGCTGCCAGGCCACCACCGAGGTCTTCCGTACCACGGAAGCCGATGCGGCTGGAGTTGTAGCCCGAGTTCGACAGGGCGGTCTGGCTGCGCTTCAGCGAGCCGGGAACGCCGAACGGGGGGATCGCGAACGGGTTGGCGACGATCAGATTGCTCTTGGTCGAATAGCCGCTGACTGCAGCGTCAACCACGCCGAACAGCGTCACGGACGATTGAGCCGAGGCAACACCGGCAACAGCCAGGGCAGCCAGAGCAACTAGAGATTTTTTCATTGCAAGTTTCTCCAAGGTTAAACATAGGGCTCCGGCGCGAAGGGCTCACCGTGACTGGCACTTCTGTGCTCCCACCGGACCCCGGGCCAACCTCCTTTTGGGAAGTTGTCGCTATTGCACCAGAGCCGCTGCGGCAGGGCAAAACAATTCAGCCGAAATCTCCTACCCCCGCCGCGTTTCGTTGCAGTGATGCAACAGAGGGCTTAGGGTCTTTTGATCTCACGATATGAAACAAACTCACCAGGATCGGTGCTTTGGCAAGTTGCGTTCCAATCCCTTCATGACGACTTCGCTCGACCCCCTGCTGACCGCCGCCGATTCCGCGCTCCGGACGCTCTTCGCCCGTCCGCATGCCACCCGCGCCACCCCCGTCCCGAGCCAGGCGCCGGGGGAATTGAGCGACGTGGAGCGACGGGAAGCCGGCGCGCTGATGCGCGTCAACCATGTCGGGGAAGTCTGCGCGCAAGCGCTCTATACGGCGCAGGCCGCCGTGGCGCGCGACCCCGTGCTGCGCGCGCAGTTGCTCGAAGCGGCACACGAGGAAACGGACCACCTGGCCTGGACGCGCGAGCGCCTGGACGCGCTCGGCGCGCGGCCTTCGGTACTCAATCCGCTCTGGTACGCGGGTGCCTTCGGCCTGGGACTGGTCGCCGGACGGCTCGGCGACCCGCTAAGCCTGGGCTTCGTGGCGGAAACCGAGCGCCAGGTCGAAGCACACCTCGACAGTCACCTGGACCGGCTGCCGGCAGCGGACAGCGCCTCGCGCGCCGTGGTCGAACAGATGAAGGCCGACGAGGCCCGGCATGCCGAGAATGCCGTGGCGGCGGGTGCCGCGGAGCTGCCGCCGCCCGCCAAGGCCCTGATGCGCGTCGCCTCAGGGGTGATGACGACCGTGGCGCACCGGATCTGACCCCGGAAAGGATCAGGCTTCGATCAGGTCGAAGCTGGTCGTGATCTCGGCGGTCTTGGCCAGCATGATGCTGGCGGAGCAGTAGGTCTCGTGGCTGAGAGCAATCGCTCGCTCCACCGCGGAGGCCGGAATTCCCTTGCCGGCCACCGTGAAGTGCATGTGGATCTTGGTGAACACCTTGGGATCCTTCTCGGCCCGCTCGCTGGTCAGCTTGACGCTGCAGCGCTCGACCTGGTGGCGGCCGCGCTTGAGGATCAGCACCACGTCGTAGGCCGTGCAGCCGCCGGTGCCGGCCAGCACCGTTTCCATGGGGCGGGCCGCCAGGTTCTGGCCGCCGTTCTCGGGTTTCGCCGCGTCGGGCGCACCGTCCATCATCAGGACGTGGCCGCTGCCCGTCTCGGCCACGAATCCCATGGACGAGCGCGCACCCGCATTTCCGGTCCAACTTACAGTGCATTCCATCTTTTTCTGAACTCCGGTTCCGGATGTCTGGCAAAAATCACACCCGACATCGTTATCTGTGTGGGAAAAGCATCACTCGCTTGTTGCATCGCAACAAACAACCGATATACTTTATTTCATTGCGCACCCCGGTGCGTGCAAGTTGTCTCCTCCACCCTTCCAATTGGTGGATTTAGCCCCGAGCCGCAAGGCTTGGGGCTTTTTTCTTGGCGGCTCCCCCACTCTAGTCATCCGAGGCGCGGGCCACTCTAGCCAACCGCCTCGAAGGGCAGCTGCTCTGGCTGCCCTGGCTGTTGCCGGTGTTGCCTCGGCCCAGTCTTCCGTCACGTTGTTCGGTGTGGTCGATGCCGCAGTCAGCAACTATTCGACGAAGAGCAATCTGTACGCCGTCGACCCCTTCGCTATCCCGCTCGTCCCCGGCTCGCTCAAGCGCAGCCAGACCGCGCTGTCGAACTCGGGCTACAACTCCAGTCGCATCGGCTTCCGCGGCACGGAAGACCTCGGTGGCGGCCTGGCGGCCAGCTTCTGGCTCGAGGCTCCGATCTCCAACGACGACGGCAAGACCGGCATTGCATCTTTCGCACGCCGCTCCACCGTGAGCCTGTCGGGTGGCTTTGGTGAAGTCCGTCTGGGCCGCGACTACACCGCCACGTTTTGGAACGACACCGTGTTCGACCCGTTCGGCACCAATGGCGTCGGCACCAACATGATCAATCGCGTGAGCGCCGGTCTGACCAAGACGCACGGCGTCACCCCGAGCAACGCAGCAGACAACGACAACTACGTCCGCGCCAGCAACTCGATCGGCTATTTCCTGCCCCCGAACCTCGGCGGCTTCTACGGCCAGATCCAGTACGCGCTGCATGAAAACCCGAAGTCCAATGAACTCGATGGCAGCCCGAGCAAGAAGGGTCGCTACGTCGGTGGTCGCTTCGGCTACGCCAACGGCCCCCTGGACGTTGCCGCCGCCTACGGCGTCGACACCAAGGACAGCCTGACCGATCTGACCACTACCGGCAAGGATCGTCTCAAGACCTTCAACCTGGGCGTTTCGTACGACTTCGGCCCCGTCAAGCTGTTCGGTGAACTGTCGCAGGTGAAGGACTCGTTCAATCGCAACCAGTCGCTCACGCTGCTGGGCGTGCCGTTCATCTACACCCAGGGCCTGTCGGACAAGTACACCGGCACCCTGATCGGTGCAACGGTTCCCGTCGGTCCTGGCCTGATCCGCGCCTCGTACTCGCAGGTCAAGTACAAGCCCGATGACGCGCTGGTTCCGTTCAACTTCTACAACGACGGCAGCGCTCGCGCCAGCCAGTTCGCTGTGGGCTACGTGCACAACCTGTCGAAGCGTACGGCTCTGTACGCTACGCTGTCGCGCATCAGCATCAAGAACGGCCAGAACAACGCCGGCATCATGGGCGTCACCACCGGCGGTTCGCCCGGCTACGGCACGATCGCCAACCAGCTCTACGCACCCAAGAGCGCCACGGGTTACGACATCGGCATCCGCCACGCGTTCTAAGCAAGCCTGAAAGAAGCCGATTCCGATGCTGGCTCTCGCCAGATCGAATCCTTCCGCTCCAAAGCCGCCCGGTTCATACCGGGCGGCTTTTTGGTCGTATGTGCCGCGTGTTCTCTCGGCGCTCTTTCCGACGCCCCTCTTTCGGCGCCTGCTTCAAGCATTGGAGACGAGCGGCTTCAAGCAAGAACGCCTTGCCGCCCAGGCTTCTAGAGTCCTCTCACACCGTTCGCCCCCGCCTGCTTTGCAGCAGCCCCACATTCATCTCCCCATTGAGCACCGACGCATAGAAGCGCTCGACCATGTTGACGCTCGTGCGTGCATTGCGCGCCAGGGTCAGCATGTCGATGCCCTGGCCATAGAGCAAACGCAACGTGATGGCGGTATGACGCAGGCAGTAGAGCGTGCGATCCTGCCCCAGCGGCCCTTTCTCGATGCCCTCGACCTCGAGCACCCAGTGAAAGAGAAAGTTGAGCACCGCGAGCGCGTGCTCGCGGTTCTTGAGCTGCGGCAGGAAGATGTAGTCGTCCGCGCCATCGAAGCCGTGCCGCGCACGGTGCGCGACCAGGCGCTCGTAGACGCGCACCGCGGGCTGCAGGCTCACGATGGGCTGGCTGTGGCGCTTCGTCTCCGGCAGGTTCATGCGCAGGTAGACATGCTTCGCACGCACGACCTCGATGTGCTTGTGCTTCATGAGCTTGATGTCGCTCGGCCGCACGAAGGTGTTGACCATCCAGCGGATCAGCCACGGCATCTCGTCGGGCATCACCAGCAGTTCGCGTGCGATCCAGAAGCGTTCGCCGGGCGCCAGTGCATCGAGCACGGGATGCGACCGTCCGCGCAGCCTGCGCGCCGCGGCGATCAGCGCGCGGTACTCGGCCACGCTGAAGCTGCCGCGCGGCCGGCTGCGCACCTTCACCTTCGGAAACAGCGGCGCTTCGCGCAGCACGCCGATGTGCACGCCATGCATCACGACCTTGCGCAGCAGCACGAGGTACTGCGCGATCGTCGTGCTCGTGAAGCCCTCGTCGCCGAGTCGATCGATGAGCCGCTGCGCATCGCGCGTGGTGAAGGCCTGCGCGGGCAAGTCCCCCAGCAATGGAAGGACATGCGCGCGCAATCTGTTGCCCATCACCTGCCAGGTGGGCCGTCCGATCTCCCCACGTTGAACGCGCGCCGCCTCGGCGCGCATCAACTTTTCGGAAAGATCACTGACAGAAATTGATAACAAATTCTGTCCGTCTTTGAACTTTTCGGCGGCCGGTTGGACTGCGGGATAGGTGCGTCCAAAAAAACCGGAATCATTGGCGGCAGGCGCGTTGGGAAAGAGAGTTATGACATTTGTGTCCATGTCGTCTCCCGTATGCAATCCCGATGCCTCTTATCATTCGTTGTTAACAAAATTCTCCCCAGGAACAATCGTGCGCCATGCACCTCCGTCGGCACTGACACCTGCTGACTATCTCCGAAAAATTCTCAACGCCCGCGTGTACGACGTGGCGGTCGAATCGGCCCTCGAAAAAGCGCGCGCACTCAGCGAGCGTCTGGGCAACACCGTGCTGCTCAAGCGCGAGGATCAGCAGCCCGTCTTCAGCTTCAAGTTGCGCGGGGCGTACAACAAGATGGCGCACCTGAGCGCCGAGCAACTCGCGAACGGAGTGATCTGCGCATCGGCGGGCAACCATGCGCAAGGCGTGGCGCTCGGCGCGCGCAAGCTCGGCGCGCGCGCGGTGGTGGTGATGCCCGTGACCACGCCCAAGCTCAAGATCGATGCGGTGCGCGGCTTCGGCGGCGAGGTCGTGCTGCATGGCGACAGCTATTCCGATGCCTATACGCGCGCGCTCGAACTGCAGGCCGAACAGAAGCTGACCTTCGTCCATCCCTTCGACGATCCCGAGGTGATCGCCGGCCAGGGCACGATCGCGATGGAGATCCTGCGGCAGCACCAGGGCCGGCTCGATGCGGTCTTCGTCGCGATCGGCGGCGGCGGCCTGATCTCGGGCGTGGCCAACTACATCAAGGCCGTGCGTCCCGAGATCAAGGTGATCGGCGTGCAGATGAACGACTCCGACGCGATGATGCGATCGGTCGCGGCGCGCGAGCGCGTGACGTTGTCCGACGTGGGCCTGTTCGCCGACGGCACCGCGGTCAAGCTGGTGGGCGAGGAAACCTTCCGCGTCGCGAGCGACCTCGTCGACGACTACGTCCTGGTCGACACCGACGCGGTCTGCGCCGCGATCAAGGACGTGTTCGTCGACACGCGCAGCATCGTCGAGCCCTCGGGCGCGCTGGCAGTGGCGGCGATCAAGCAGTACGTCGCGCAGCATGGCCGCCACGGCGAGACCTACGCGGCCATCCTCAGCGGCGCGAACATGAACTTCGACCGCCTGCGCTTCGTGGCCGAACGCGCGGAAGTCGGCGAGGAGCGCGAAGCGCTGTTCGCGGTCACGATCCCCGAGGAGCGCGGCAGTTTCCGGCGCCTGTGCGAGTTGGTCGGCCAGATGCCGATCGGCGACGCCGACACGAACGCGGCCACGCCGGGCGGCGGATTGCGCAACGTGACCGAGTTCAACTACCGCATCAGCGACGCGGCCCAGGCCCATGTCTTCGTCGGCCTCACGACCTCGACGCGCGGCGAGTCGGCGGTCATCGCCAAGGCCTTCGGCGAGCACGGCTTCGACGCGCTCGACCTCACGCACGACGAGCTTGCCAAGGAGCATCTGCGCCACCTGGTGGGCGGGCGCACCGGCCTCGCGCACGACGAGCGCCTGCTGCGCTTCATATTCCCCGAGCGCCCCGGCGCGCTGCTCAAGTTCCTGAGCCTGATGCGGCCGAACTGGAACATCAGCCTGTTCCACTATCGCAACCAGGGTGCGGATTACGGTCGCATCCTGGTCGGTCTGCAGGTGCCCGCCGGCGACGGCGAGGCCTTCGATGCCTTCCTCGAGACGCTGGGCTATCCCTACGTGGAAGAAACCGCGAACCCCGCGTACCGCCTGTTCCTCCAGGCCTGATCCGAAGGCCCGAAGGCGCCACGGCGGCGCCCCTCCAAAAAAGAAAACCGGCGCGATGCCGGTTTTTTTCTTCCTGCCGAACGCGCGACGG
>NZ_JBZAYE010000849.1:0-2586 GCF_058244205.1 Variovorax sp. 20P10.2.4 | reverse complement strand
GCGAGGACCGGCCCGGCGGCGGCGCGAGCTTCGTGATCCGGCTGCCGCGCGGCTGAAGCACGGCGCGGCCAAGCCCCGCGCGCCCCGGGGTGAAGTCAGGTTGCGCCGGAATCCGGCCCCCTAGAATTCGCGCCCTATGCAGAGATCGCACATCGTCCGGCCCGCGGCCATGTTCTGGGGGCTCGCGGTGTATATGCCGGTCGGCGTCACCTACCTCTCGGCCCTGCTGCTGCTGGTCGCCCTGCTGGTCGCGGGCAGCGGCCGCGAACGCATCGCGCGGCTGCGCGCCAATCCGCTGTGGTGGCCGGTCGTGGCCTATGTGGCCTGGACCCTGATCGTGCTGGCCATCCGGCCGCACTACCCCGAGACCCCCTCGAACCTGGTGCACGGGCTGCGCATCGCGGCCACGCTGCTGATGGCGATGGCGCTCGCGCGCGACGAGGCGATGTGGGCGCTGCGCGGCTTCCTGCTGATCTCGGCGCTCAACCTGCTGCTGGTGGTGGTGTTCTACGCGGTCGGCGGTTTCCACATCTGGGCGCCGCTGCGCGGCGTGGTGATGGAGGTCGGCAACAAGTCGATCAGCAATGCGCTGCTGTTCAGCGTGGTGGCATCGACGGCGGCGGTCTGGGGCCTGTCGCAGATCGCGGCGCACCGGCCGCTGCGCGCACTGCCGGCCTTCGCGCTGGTGCTGCTGCTGATGGCGGTGGTGGCGCTGCCGCTGACCTCGCGCACCTCGGTGCTGGCGCTGCTGCTGGTGCTGCCGCTGGTGTGCATCCACCAGTGGCGCAGCCACCTGAAGGCGCTGTCGGCGGCGCTGATCGTGGGCGCCGTGGTGCTGGGTGCGGGCCTCTACCAGCTGCCGCAGCTGCAGCAGAAGGTCGAGGTCGGCATCCAGGAGATCGAGAAGGCGCAGGCCGGCGAGATCTTCCACGGCAGCATGGTCATCCGCTACTTCATGTACCGCGACACCGGCCGCATGATCGCCGACCGGCCGCTCACCGGCTGGGGCATCGGCGGCTGGACCGAGCAGTGGCACCAGCGCGGCCCCGCGCTGTTCGCCGACTCGAACATGCCGCACAACGACTTCCTCTGGATGGGCGCGCAGGGCGGCCTGCCGGGCCTCTTGAGCCTGCTCGCGATCATGGTCGCGGCCGTCTGGCAGGCCTGGAAGCGGCCCGACATCGCGGGCCGCTATGCGCTGGCCGCGACCCTGATCGCGCTGATCGCCTCCTGCGTGAACTCGGCGCTGCGCGACGCGCAGATCGGGCTGGCGCTGCTGTGGATCGCGATGGTCTACCTGCGGCTGGCGCAGGAGCGGCAGGACCCCGAGCCCTGGCGCGACCTCTGGCCGGGCCGGCGGATCGGCAGCGAATCCGAGGCCTCGAAGCGCGCGGCGGCACCGGGCTGACTCCGGAATTTCGTACTAGACGACTGGTCTAATCGGCGCTAGAGTCCGGCGCCATGACTGCCGTCGCCACGCCTCCCGACGTTCGCCGCCACATCCTCGACGTGGCGCATCCGCTGTTGCTGCGCAAGGGCTTCACGGCCGTCGGGCTGGCCGAGGTGCTGAGCCTGGCCAAGGTGCCGAAGGGCTCGTTCTATCACTACTTCGGCTCGAAGGAGTCCTTCGGCGAGGCGGTGCTCGAGGCCTATTTCAGCGACTACCTCGCGCGCACCGACGCCCTGCTGGCCGAGTCGGGCACGGGCGCGCAGCAGCTGGTCGCCTACTTCCAGGACTGGCTCGACTCGCAGACCGGCGACGACGCCCAGAGCCGCTGCCTCGTGGTGAAGCTGGGCGCCGAGGTCTGCGACCTGTCCGAGACCATGCGCGCGGCGCTGGACCGCGGCATCCGCCAGATCACCGACCGGCTCGCGCGCTGCATCGAGACCGGCCGCGCCGACGGCTCGCTGCCGGCCGCCGAAGCCGGCGTTCCCGCGCAAACCCAGGCGGTCTCGCTCTACCAGAGCTGGCTCGGCGCCAGCCTGCTCGCGAAAATCGCGCGCGACCGCGCATCGCTCGACCGCACCATGGCCGGCACGCGGCAGATGCTGGGTCTGGCCCCCGTTCCCACCCCGGTCGGCTGAGAGGCGGGACGACCGATGTCGCTCCCGCCTTTTTTGCGGCCCTTTTCTAGACGACCGGTCTAATTACCTGCCAGGTCATCGCCCTTCCACCACCCAGGAGCCCCTGCCCATGCCCCAAAGCGACACCGTCAACCGCCGCCTCGTCCTCGCCGCGCGCCCGCGCGGGCTGCCGACGCCCGCGCACTTCCGCCTCGAGGAGGGCGCCGTGCCCGTGCCCGCCGAGGGCCAGGTGCTGCTGCGCACGCTGTACCTCTCGCTCGACCCGTACATGCGCCAGCTGATGGACGAGGTCGCGCCGATCTACGCGGCCTCGGTGCCGCTGGGCCAGCCGATGGTGGGCGGCACGGTCAACCGCGTCGTGGCCTCGAGGCACCCGCAGTTCCGCGCCGGCGAGCTGGTGCTCGGCAATGCCGGCTGGCAGGACTACGCGCTGTCCGACGGCCAGGACCTGATGCCGCTGGGCGACATGGCGCGCCCCTCGCTCGCGCTCGGCGCGCTCGG
>NZ_JBZAYE010000848.1:0-2592 GCF_058244205.1 Variovorax sp. 20P10.2.4 | reverse complement strand
GCTCTGGGGTCATGGAGGCCTCGGCGTGTCGGGGAATGGTCGGCGGCAAGTATGCCGGCCGGGCGTCAGCCGGTCTGGTGATAGACCGGCCAGGCGTCCTGGATCTTGCCGCCGCGCACGGTGATCAGGTCGCCGAACTGCAGCAGCACGCCCTCGGCGATCGCGGGCCGCAGGAAGACCTGGTCGTCGACCCGCAGGCCCACCGAGGGCGAGGCGTTGACGTTCTCCTGGTTCGCGCTGTGGCCCAGGATGCCGTTGAACCGAAGGCCGCGCGGCGAGGCGTAGTCGGCCAGCCACCAGCCGCCGTAGATGTAGAAGGTCTGGCGCTGGTTCACGTCCCACCACGAGAAGATCCTCGACTTCGCATCGAGCGCCGGTATCTGCACCGGCCCCGTGGCCTTGAGCACCGGCGTGGCGATGAAGGCCGCGGGCTCGTGCTCGGCCAGGGTCTCGATGTCGTAGTGCGTGGGCTTGAGCAGCGCGGTGCCCACGCTGATCTCGGTGCTGAGCTTCTCGGCGCCGTGCAGCGTGTAGCTCGGGCTGCCGCCGGCGTTGAGCGTGAGCCGCTCGTTCCACAGCGCGGGCCGGTGCGTGCGCGCGAAGTCGGCGAAGCCCTGGTAGATCGCCATCGCGCGCGCCAGCAGTTCCTCGGGCGTGCCGAGCACCTTGGGCACGCCGAAGCCCACGTGCGCGTCGTAACCCATGAAGCCCGCGAACTCCAGCGCCGCCGGGTTGGCATCGATCATCTCGAGCATGCGCGCGAGCGTCGCGTTGTCGGCCACGCCGCCGCGGTGCAGGCCGACGTCGATCTCGATGTTGACGCGCAGCCGCGTGCCCAGGCCGCCGGCCAGCGCGAGGTACTGCTGCAGCCGCTCGGGCGTGTCGACCAGCCACTGCAATTGGCGCGCGGCATCGAACGGGCCCTTGAGCTGGCGGTAGAACAGCGCCGCCGACTGCACCGGCAGCGGCTTGCCCAGCAGCAGGTCGAAGTCGGGGAACACGGCCGCGTCGACGTTGAGGAAGGGCTGGTGGAAGGACATCAGCCGGCGGCTGCCCGAGCGCTTCGCCACGTAGGCGATCAGCGACTGGCAGGGCAGCGACTTCTCGACGATGCGGTAGTGCTTGCCCGCGCGCTGCAGGCCGCCGGCCACGCGCTCGATGTTGGCGTCGAGCCGGTCGAGGTCGATCACCATGCAGGGCCGCATCGGCCCGTTGCGGCGCAACTCGTCGTTGAGCGCGCGGAAGTAGGGTTCGTGCGGCGCGCCCGCGTCGCCGGGGCGCAGCGCGAAGGCGGCGGCCGCGCCCAGCCCGACGGTGCCGAGCGTGCCCAGCAACAGCTTTCTTCTCCGGCGTCCACTCATGATGCGATCCCGAACAGTTGCCGCAGGTAGGGGTTGAGCAGGCGGCCCTGCGGATCGAGCCGCGCGCGCAGCGCGAGGAAATCGTTCCAGCGCGGATAGAGCGCGGCGAGCTCGGCGGGGCTGCGGTCGTGCAGTTTGCCCCAGTGCGGCCGGCCCTGGTACTTGCGGAAGATCGGGCCGATCTGCGAGAGCAGGTAGTCGTGCGGTTCGCCCACTGCCGCATGGACGGCGATCGAGCAGCTGTCGCGGCCATGGAAGGGGCTGAGCCAGGCATCGTCGGCCGGCACGAAGCGGAACTCGAGCGGAAAGAACACGTCGTTGCGCCGCTCGAGCGCCGCGATCACCTCGCGCAGGCAGGCGATGCCCTGGGCTTGCGGCACGTGGTACTCGGTCTCGTTGAAGCGCGTGGGCCGCTGGGTCGAGAGCAGCCGCCACGAGCGGTTCTTCGCCTCCTCGGTCTGGTCGCCATCGATCAGCGCGGCGGCGACGCGGCGGCGCAGCGCCGGGAACCAGCCGAGCCAGTCGCGCAGCCGGCGCAGGTCGCGCAGCATGTCCTCGTCGGCCGAGGGCGGTTGCACGGTGTCGCTGCCTTCGTAGAGGTCGTTCGCGATGCCCGCGGCATAGCCGGTGAAGGGCAGCACGTAGAACTCGAAGTTGCGATGCCGCCGCGCGAGCGCCGGTGCCTCGTCGAGCATGGCCGCGAGCGGGCGCAGGAACACGCGGCGGTGCAGGTTGAAGGCCGGCACGGTGCGCACCGTGGCCTCGCTGATCACGCCGAGGCAGCCGAGCGAGACGCGGGCCGCCGCGAACAGCTCGGGCTCGCGCGTGGCGCTGCATTCGATCGCTTCCGCGTCGGCGGTCACGAGGCGCAGCGCGGTCACTTCGGCATGCATCGCGGGCAGCGCGAGGCCGGTGCCGTGGGTGCCGGTGCTGATCGCGCCCGCGAAGGACTGCACGTCGATGTCGGGCAGGTTGCGCAGCGCGAGGCCGCGCGCATCGAGCTCCTGCGACAGCACGGCGAGGCGCATGCCGGCCTGCAGGGTGGCGGTCTGCGCGGTGGCATCGGTGCCGACGAAGGCCGACATGGCGTCGAGCGAGAGCAGCGTGGCGTCGGTGGGCACCAGCGCGGTGAACGAATGGCCCGCGCCGACGCAGCGCAGGCCGGTGCCGCCCGAAGCGCGCAGCACGGCGCACAGCTCGGTCGCGTCGGCCGACGTGGCGAGCAGGCGAG
>NZ_JBZAYE010000847.1:0-2595 GCF_058244205.1 Variovorax sp. 20P10.2.4 | reverse complement strand
GCGCGAAGCCCACCAGCAGCGTGACCGGCTTGGCCGGCCAGTGCTCCTCGGCCGCCGCGGGCAGCAGCCCCAGCAGCACCCAGGCTGCGAGCGCGGCGCCGGCCGCGCGCATGCGTTGTCTCGTCGTCATGCGTGTCTCCTTTGTTCTGCGCGCGCCGGACTCAGTGGAATTCCGTCAGGCTGCCGAAGCCCGGGAACTGATCCTTGATGCCCATCCTGCGCAGCGCCGACCAATAGATCACCGGGCCCGAGGCGAAGACCGGCTTCCTGAGCCACTTCTCGGCATCGTTGGCCACGCGCGCATAGGCCAGGTTGGTGCCCAGCTGCAGGATCGCGTCGGGCTTGGCGGCCTCGCAGCGCAGGGTGGCCTCGGCGAGCTGCTCGTAGGTCTGCGAGGCGACGTGGATGATGCTCTTGCACTTGAGCCCCTCGACGTGCACCACCTCGAAGCCGCGCGACGTGAAATAGCTGATGGCGTTGGTCTCGATCACCGGGTAGTAGGGCGTGAGCAGCGCGATGCGCTTCGCGCCGCAGAGCTTGAAGGCCTGCTCGGCCGACTGCGCGCCCATGGTCACCGGCACGCCCGAGAGCTTCTCGAGGTGCTCGAGCAGCGCGAAGCTGCCCTTCTCGCCGCCCATGTAGCTCTGCGAGGACATGCCGAGCACGAGGTGGTCGATCAGCGCTTCCTTGAGGCGGCGCACCGAGTCGTCGAGGTTGGCCGTGACGTTGCGCATGATCACCGACCAGTCCTCGTCCTGCGCGATCTTCTGGTTCGGCACGTAGTAGCGGTCGATGGCGTTGATCACGCCGCGCGGGCGCATGTCCATCATCTCGTTCTCGACGTTCACGTTCGGTCCCGGCGTCATCACGCCGATCACGCCACGCGGGCCGAGGGCGTTGGTGTAGCGGTCGGTGTCGTGGGTCGAGCCTGCGATTTCGACGATGCCTTGCTGGAATGCATTCATAAATTGCCTTTTTAAGCTGGATTGGGAGAGTTTCGGGGGTTCAAGTGCTGCAAATGAATGCGTTCAATGTAGCGGAGGCCGGTCGGATCGGTCAACACTTTGAATTCAAATGGCCGAAAATTCTCTCTTCCGAGGGCTTCGATCGGCCATTTCATCGAAAAATGAATTCATAATTGCCCATGGCCAAAGAATTCGTTCACAACGACCTGCTCGGAAACCTGCGCGAGGTGTTCGTGCAGGGCGAGTTCCCGCCGGGCAGCAAGGTGCCCGAAGCCCTGCTGTGCGAGCGCTTCGGCATCTCGCGCACACCGCTGCGCGAGGCGCTCAAGGTGCTGGCCGCCGAGGGCCACGTCGAGTTGCTGCCCAACCGCGGCGCGCGCGTGCGCGAGCTGTCGCTCGAGGAGGTGGAGGGGCTGTTCGCGGTGGCGGGCGCGCTCGAGGCGCTGGCCGGCGAGCAGGCGGCCGCGCGCGTCACCGACGCGCAACTCGCGGAGATCACCGCGCTGCACGAGCGCATGCGCAGTGCCTTCGCGGCGCGCGACATGGCGAGCTACTACGCGCTGAACCGCGGCATCCACGAGACCATCGTGCAGGCCACGCGCAACCCGGTGCTGCTCGACCAGTACGCGCTGATCAACGCGCGCATCCGGCGCATCCGCTTCAACTCGCCGATGACGCCCGAGATCTGGTCGCGCGCGATGGCGGAACACGAGGGCATGCTCAACGCGCTGGCGCGGCGCGACGCGGCCTCGCTGTCGGGCATCCTCAAGACGCACCTGAAGCACAAGTGCGAGGCGATCCTCGAGGGGATGAAGGCCACCGCGGAGGCGACCGCGGCGCAGGCTGCGAGTGGATCGCGGCGCAAGGCGGCCTGAACGCGCAGCACCGCCTCCCCGGGGAAAGCCCCCTGCCCCCAGTCCGTCACGCTTGATACGATTTTTCCGCAAACGCCCATTCCACAGGCGTCGGAGACAAGATGGACCTGGACATCCCCAGCGGCGCCGCCGAGGCGCTGTACCGCACCATGGTGCGCATCCGCGCGTTCGAGAACGCGGCCGAGACGGCCAGCCAGGGCGGCGTGAGCGCCTATGGGCAGCAGGCCGGCGGCGCGGCCAAGGTGCGCGGGCCGCTGCACCTGTCGACCGGGCAGGAGGCGGTGCCGGCCGGCGTCTGCGCGCACCTGCGCACGAGCGACTACCTCACGTCCACCCACCGCGGCCACGGCCACACGCTGGCCAAGGGCGCCGACCTCGCGCGCATGATGTGCGAGCTGTTCGGCAAGGCCACGGGCTTCAACGGCGGCAAGGGCGGCTCGATGCACATCGCCGATTTCTCGGTCGGCATGCTGGGCGCCAACGGCGTGGTGGCGGCCGGGCTGCCGATCGCGGTGGGCGCGGCGCATGCGCAGAAAGTGCTGGGCCAGGGCGACGCCCTCACGGTCTGCTTCTTCGGCGACGGCGCGATCAACCGCGGCCCCTTCCTCGAGGCGCTGAACTGGGCCCGCGTGTACGAGCTGCCGGTGCTGTTCGTCTGCGAGGACAACCGCTGGAGCGCGACCACCGCGAGCGGCCCGATGACCGCGGGCGAAGGTGCCTCGGCGCGCGCCGAAGCGCTGGGCATCGCGGCCACG
>NZ_JBZAYE010000846.1:0-2599 GCF_058244205.1 Variovorax sp. 20P10.2.4 | reverse complement strand
CGATGCCCTGATCGCCGAGGTCGGCCGCGGCCACGCGGCGCCGCGTGGCCCAGGTCTTGAAATGGCGCTCCTGCGACTTCTCGTAGTGCGGGTCGTAGTGCAGCGCCATCAGCTCGGCGAAGAGCAGCGGCAGCTGCGCCTCGTGCGCCCACTGCTGCCAGCGCGCCACCGTCTCCTTGCCCTGCAGTTCCTTGAGCAGGCCGAGCTGGCCGGCCAGCGCCGCGCGGTCGTCGCCGAGGTAGGCGTAGTCGCGCAGCAGGTAGGCCAGCCGCGCCTCGGGCGTGGCCACCACCTCGATGCAGGGCGCGCTGCGCATCTTCGCCACCAGCGACAGCGGCAGCGAGAGACGGCCGATGCGGATGCTCTCGCCCTCGACGTACAGCGGGCGCTGCAGGTCGATGCCTTCGAGCACCGTCGCGATGCGGGTCTCGAAATGCTTCTGCGAGGGTTGCGCCACGCCCGGCAGCGAACCCAGCAGCGAGCCCTTGTGGTTCGCGAAGTCCTCGAGGTCGAGCACCTGCTCGCCGCTCGCGGCCAGCGCATGCAGCACGCGGGTCTTGGCGCTGCCGGTGGCGCCGCAGACCACGCGCAGGTCGAGCCGCGGCGTCAGCGCGTCGAGCTGCGAGATCACGTGGCGCCGGAAGCTCTTGTAGCCGCCCGCGAGCTGCTGGGCGTCCCAGCCCACCAGCCGCAGCCAGGTCACCATCGAGCCGCTGCGCATGCCGCCGCGCCAGCAGTAGACCAGCGGCTTCCACTTCTCGGGCCGGTCGGCCAGCGTGTCGCGCAGATGCCGCGCGATGTTGGCCGCGACCATTGCGCCGCCGATGCGCCGCGCCTCGAAGGCGCCGGTCTGCACGTAGACGGTGCCGACGATGCGGCGCTCCTCGTCGTCGAGCACGGGGCAGTTGATGGCGCCCGGGATGTGGTCGAGCGCGAACTCGGCCGGCGAGCGGGCGTCGATGATCGTGTCGAAGGCGTGGCGGTCGACGACCCGCACGGGCTGGCGGTGACTCATGGCGGGAACCTCATGCCCCCGATTGTCGCCCCGAGGCTTCAGGCGTAGGCGGGACCGAGTCCCCGGCGCAAGCGAGCGCTCGCGAAGTCCACCAGCGTGACCAGCACGAACATCGCGAGCAGCACCGTCATCGCCTGCTGCTGCTGGAAGATCGAGAGGTGGAAGTACAGCAGCTGCCCGAGCCCGCCGCCGCCCACGAAGCCCAGCACCGCGGCCATGCGGATGTTCATCTCCCAGCGGTAGAGCGTGTAGGCCACCCACTGCGGCAGCACGATCGGCAGGCTGGCATAGCTGAAGGCCGCGACCGGGCCGGCGCCCGAGAGCGTCAGCGCGTGCTCGGGCTCGCGCGGCGCGTTCTCGAGCGCCTCGGCGAACAGGCGGCCCAGCACGCCCGTGGTGTGCAGCGCCAGCGCGAGCGCGCCCGCGAAGGGGCCGATGCCCGCGGCCAGCACCATCAGCGCGGCCCAGACCAGCTCGGGCACGCTGCGCAGCAGGTTGAGGATGAAGCGCGCCGTGTGGCGCGGCAGCCAGCCGGCGCGGCCGGAAGCGGGCAGTGCGAGCACCGCGCCCGCCAGCGCCGCGAGCACCGTGCCGAGCGCCGACACCGCGAGCGTCTGCAGCGCGCCGTGGCCGACCTTGGCGAGGAAGCCGCCCGAGAGGTCGGGCGGGAAGAACTCCGCGATGAACTTGCCCATGAGAGCGAGCGACTCGGCCGAGCCCAGCGCGCGGTAATCGATGCCGAGGTAGACGAAGCTCGCGATCACCGCCGCCGCGATCAGCAGCAGCGCGATCCGGCAGCGCAGGCAGGGCGGTGGGCGTGGCGGCAGGTTCATGCCAGCAGCCTGCGCAGCGCGTTGCTCAGCACGTCCGCCAGCAGCACCAGCAGCAGGAACACCAGCAGGATGCTGCTGGCCTCGCCGCCGTTGAGCATCTTCATCGACTGGTCCATCAGCTGGCCCAGCCCGCCCGCGCCGACGAAGCCCATCACCACCGAGGCGCGCACCGCGCACTCCCAGCGGTACACGGTGTACGAGGCCAGCTCCTGCGCCGTGTGCGGCAAGAGGCCGTAGCACAGCGCCGCGAGCCGGCCGCTGCCGGCCTCGAGCAGCGCGCGCGCGGGGCGGGTGTCGGTCGATTCGAGGATCTCGGCGTAGACCTTGCCGAGCATGCCGCCATAGGTGATGGCCAGCGCCAGCACGCCGGCCGCGGGGCCCAGGCCCAGCGCGCGCACGAACAGCAGCGCCCAGACGATCTCGGGGATCGCGCGCAGCACCATCAGCAGCCAGCGCGCCGCCTGCCGCACGATGCCCGCGCGCACACGGCCCGGCCCGGGGCCGATGCGCGAGATCGACAGCGCGCGCGTCGTCACGAAGGCCAGCGGCGCGCCGATCAGCAGCGCGAGCGCGGTGCCGGCCGTGGCCATGGCCAGCGTCTCGAGCGTGGCCTTGGCAAGCAGCGCGAGAAAGGCGGGCGAGCCATCGGGCGGAAGGAAGCCCGCGAGAAAGCCGCCGATGACCGCGAGGTTGCCGCTGCCGAACAGCGCCCAGGGCTTGAACTCGGCCAGCGTCAGCATCGGCCACGCGA
>NZ_JBZAYE010000845.1:0-2606 GCF_058244205.1 Variovorax sp. 20P10.2.4 | reverse complement strand
AGACCGTGAGCTGCGGGGCTTCGGGCTCGCCGGTGATCAGCAACTGCGGCGGGCCGTCGGCCGGCTGCGGCGCGAACTCGGGAACGATGCGGGTGACGCGCCGGCCACTGGCCTCGAGCGCCTGCACCACCGAGCGCAGCCAGATGCGGTTGCAGGCCGCGACCCACACCGGATCGCCGGCGCGCGCCTCGGGTTCGAGCGCGAAGTGCAGCGCCTCGGGGTCGTCGAGCAGGTGTTCCTCGAGCAGGCCGTCGAGCACGGCGCGCAGCTTGGAGGCGCTGCCCATGCTGCCCTTGGGCAGCGTGACGCGGTGCCACGAGAGCGCGGTCGACGGCACGCCGAGCGTGACCTCGCTGCCCGAGGGCAGCAGCGCGAGCAGTGCGCGGCCATGGTCGCGCAGCACGATGCCGTCGTCGCCGGCCTGGGCCCAGTCGTACTCGCCCGCGGCGTCGGCCGGAGGCAGGGGAGCGATGAGCAGCAGCGGGGTCATGGGGGTGTGGGGAAAAGCCGGTGATTGTAGGTGGGCGTCTTACAAAGGCGCACTACGTTTTTCATAGCGTACCTGACAGATATGACGGGCGTTGGAAGGCTTTTATGCTCGGAAAAATGTAACGGGCCTCAGGGTTTGACCGAGGTGTAGGTGGCGCCGGTGCCACGCGTGCGCCAGATGGTCTTGACGGTGACGCCGTCGCGCTGCAGCAGCGAGCGCTCGTCGACCCAGGTGCGGTCGATGCGCAGGCGGCCGTAGACCTCGAAGAATTGCGTGCCGACGCTGTGCTGCTCGGCGTTGAACAGGATGCCGTCGGGCAGGCCGGCATTGGCGGCCGCGATGTCCTTGAAGTACGAGCGCGTGCGCCGCTCCACGAGCTGGCGTGCGTCGGCGATGGTGAGCCGGGGCAGGCTGGCGGCGAGGACTTCGGCACTGGCGGTGTTGACGTTGATCGGCGTGCGGATCGGCAGCACCGTGACGTAGGGCTCGAGCGCCGCCGCGGTCGAGGGCGAGAGGCCGAGCCACACGAGCTGCGACACCTCCTGCGGCATCAGCGGCGCGCTGGCGCCGTCGTCGGCCGGCGCGCCGGCGGAGGCATCGGTGGTGGTGGCCAGCGTGCGCGCCAGCGAGGCGGTCATCGCGCTGAGCTCGGCGCCCGGCAGGTTCAGCAGCCCGAACAGCTTGGTGAAGGCGGCGACCGCCGCCGGCACCGGCTTGTTCGCATTCACCAGCGTCAGCACGTTGAGCTTGGACTGCGCATCGACGATTCGGCCCGAGAGGAAGGCATCTGGCAGGCCTTCGAGCTGGTCGCTCGAGACGTTCTTGTCGGCCGCCAGGAAGCTGGTGAGCCGCGCTTCCTCGAGCGGCACGGCCCAGGGCTCGGCCAGGTTGTCGGAGCCGCCGGCGCGGCCGTCCTCGCGCAGGATCAGGCGCGACCAGTCGAGCGCGCCGACCAGCACCCAGGCCGCCTGCACGCGCGCGCGCTCGGCCGATTCGACCTCGGACGCGCGCCACTGCTGCCACAGCGCGGCGGCGGCGAAGGTGGCGACCAGCGTCACGGTGAGCATCGCGGCCAGCAGCGCGGCGCCGGCCTGCCGATGGCGATGGCGGTGGCGTGGCGTCATGAGCGTTGCGATCCCACGGTGGGCCGCACCCAGTCGCGCGTGAGCGTGCCCGAGAGGCCATCGCCCGGCGGCAGGGTGAGCACCAGCCGCACGCCGTCGGGCATGCTGACGATGGAGCCGATCGGGGCCTGCGGATTGGCCGGCGTGGCCTGCAACTCGCCCGCGGGCACCCAGACGTCGTTGCGGAAGTAGTAGAGCTGCCAGTTCTGCACCGGGATCAGCACCGTGTCGCTGAAGCCGTTGGGGCCGCCGTAGCTGCCCTGCGCACCGCCGTTCTCCTGCGCCCACGAGGCCGCTTGGGTCCAGGCCTGCTGCCAGGCGCCGCGCGTGCTGAAGGGCGGCGACTGCCAGCGGCGCCAGCGCACGCCGTCGGGGCCGGCACGCAGCGTCCAGGCCACCACCAGCACGCTGGGGTTGGCGGCGTCGCCGCCGCTGCGCGTGAGGCGCAGCACGCGGCCGTCCCAGTCGATCGGACGCGTCTGCGCCAGTGCGACCACCGCGTCGAGGTCGGCGCTCCATTGCGCCAGCGTGGTCTGCAGCGTGAGCACCGCGTCGGCGCGCAGCTGGTTCTGCGTGGTGGCGCGCGACATGCCGTCGAGCCCGCGCCAGCTGACCAGCGCGAGCAGCGCCATCACGGCGAGCGCGACCAGCAGCTCGATCAGCGTGAAGCCGCGCGCGGGCCGGGCGCGGAAGGGCGTGCGGTCCATCAGTAGCGCCCCACCACCGTCGACAGGCGCAGGATCGGCGCATCGACCGTGTCGCGCACCTGCACGTCGATGCGGTTGAAGTTGGGGTTCAGCGTGGGGGAGACAGTGGTCGTCACGTTGAAGCTCGTGCCGGCCTGGGCACAGATGGAGCCCGAGATGCCCACGCCCGGCATCTGGCGCGCGAGCCGGGCCTTGGCCAGTTCGTTCTCGGCGCACAGGTCGGCCAGCAGCAGGTCGGACTGGCGCTGCGCGTTGCGCGTGAGCGCCATCGTCGCCTCGGAGCCC
>NZ_JBZAYE010000844.1:0-2623 GCF_058244205.1 Variovorax sp. 20P10.2.4 | reverse complement strand
CACGGCAGCCGTCGCATACGCCGCGGGCTCGCCCGCATGGCTGTCGGGCGCCAGCAGCGGCGCGGCACCCGAGGCCAGCACCTCGGGCGGCAGGTCCTTGGCCTCGATCAGCTGCGCCGGCGCCATCACGGTCAGCCAGTGGCAGATGTTCTCGAGCTGACGGACGTTGCCGGGGAAGTTGAAGCCCGCGAGCTTGGCGAGCGCCGCATCGGAGATGCGCTTGGGCTCGACGCCGAGCTGCCGCGCGCTCTGCTGCAGGAAGTGGCGCGTGAGCGCGGGCACGTCCTCGCCGCGCTCGCGCAGCGCGGGCAGCCGCAGGCGGATGACGTTGAGGCGGTGGAACAGGTCTTCGCGGAAGCCGCCGAGCTTCACGCGCTGCTCGAGGTCCTGGTGGGTGGCCGCGATAACGCGCACGTTGGCCTTGACCGAGTTGTGGCCGCCCACGCGGTAGAAGTGGCCGTCGCTGAGCACGCGCAACAGGCGCGTCTGCAGGTCGAAGGGCATGTCGCCGATTTCGTCGAGGAACAGCGTGCCGCCCTCGGCCTGCTCGAAGCGGCCGCGCCGCATGGTCTGCGCACCCGTGAAGGCACCGCGCTCGTGGCCGAAGAGTTCGCTCTCGAGCAGGTCCTTGGGGATGGCGGCGGTGTTGATGGCGACGAAGGGGCCGTTGGCGCGCGGCGAGTGCTTGTGCAGCGCGCGCGCCACGAGCTCCTTGCCCGAGCCCGATTCGCCGGTGATCAGCACCGTGACGTTGCTCTGCGAGAGCCGGCCGATGGCGCGGAACACGTCCTGCATCGCAGGCGCCTGGCCGAGCATCTCGGGCGCGGCGACCATGCGCTCCTCGGCCACTTCCTCGCGCTGGCTCTCGTCGACGGCGCGGCGGATCAGCTCGACCGCGCGCGGCAGGTCGAAGGGCTTGGGCAGGTATTCGAAGGCGCCGCCCTGGAACGCCGAAACGGCGCTGTCGAGGTCGGAGAAGGCCGTCATGATGATGACCGGCAGGCCCGGATGCTTGGCCTTGATCTTGTCGAGCAGCTCGAGCCCGGAACCGCCGGGCATGCGGATGTCGCTCACCAGGACCTGCGGGCCCTGCTGCTCGTCCTCGGCGGCCTGTTCGAGGGCCGCCAGCACTTCGCGCGTGTTGGTGAAACTGCGGGTCGGAAGGTCCTCCCGCAGCAAGGCCTTCTCCAGCACGAAGCGGATCGATTGGTCGTCATCAACTATCCAGATCGGCTTCATGCATCTCCTTGTTGCCGGTGGCTGCTAGGGCAGCGGAATCAATATCTTGAAATCGGTTCGGCCCGGGACACTGTCGCACTCGATCACGCCGTGATGCTGTTGCACAAAAGTCTGTGCGAGCGTCAAACCCAGCCCTGTACCACCCTCTCTACCCGACACCAGCGGATAGAAGATTCGGTCCTTGATCGCGTCCGGCACGCCCGGTCCATTGTCGATGACATGCAATTCCAGTGCCAATCGATACCACTGCTTGTTGAAGATCACCTGGCGCGCGACCCGGGTCTTGAAAGTGATGCACGCATCGCCGGCCGCGCGGCGCTCGGCCAGGGCCTGCGCGGCGTTGTGGACGATGTTGAGCGTGGCCTGGATCAGCTGCTCGCGGTCGCCGCGGAACTCGGGGATCGAGACGTCGAAGTCGCGCTCGATGTGCAGGTCGCGCGGGAACTCCGCGAGGATCACCGAGCGCACGCGCTCGCAGACCTCGTGGATGTTGACGTCGCCCACCACGTGCGGCCGGCGGTGCGGCGCCAGCAGGCGGTCGACCAGCGTCTGCAGCCGGTCGGCCTCGTGGATGATGACCTGGGTGTACTCGATGAGGTCGCGCGACTCGACCTCCATCTGCAGCAGCTGCGCGGCGCCGCGGATGCCGCCGAGCGGGTTCTTGATCTCGTGCGCGAGGTTGCGGATCAGTTCCTTGTTGGCCTGCGCCTGGTCGAGCAGCCGCTCCTCGCGGTCCTGCCGCACCTGGTGCTCGAGCGGCAGCATCTCGACGATCAGTTCGCCGGCCTTCTCGCCCTTGGCCAGCGTGACCTGCACCGGCATCAGCTCGTGGTTGACGCGGCGCAGGAAGGCCTCGTAGCGCAAGGTGGCGAAGTCGTTGGCGCTCGCGCCGTCGATGGCGGTGCGCAGCACCTGGGGTTCGTGGAAGCAGGCGCCGAACTGCGAGCCCTCGAGCGTGCGGCGCGAGGTGCCGAGCGCGTCCTCGAGGCCGGCATTGGCGAACAGCACCGAGCCCTTGCTGTTGACGACCGCGATCAGGGTCGACAGCAGGTCGAAGGCCTGAAAGCGCGGACTGGCGCTTGCCGCCTTCTTTCCGAAAGCCATGGAAATCCTGTGGTGTTCGTCCTGCCGATGCAGGAACGGGTTAGTTCTTGGGGGCCGGCAGGCGGCTGATCTCGCGGCGGATGCCGGCGATGTCGCTTTCGTTGCGGGCCAGCTCGGCCTTCATCTCGGCCACGCGGTCGAGGTACTTCTGGTAGTTGCGGCCTTCGCTGCCCTGCTTCTCGGGCTCGCCGTTGTTGTATTCCTTCTGCAGCTCGGCCTGGCGGGACTCGGCCTTGCGCAGTTCGGACTCGAGCACCGAGCGCGCCTCGCCATCGCGCGC
>NZ_JBZAYE010000843.1:0-2631 GCF_058244205.1 Variovorax sp. 20P10.2.4 | reverse complement strand
GCGCGCGGCACGTAGAGCGCGGCCTGCGCGGCGTAGTCGAAGGGGCTGCGCACGCGCAGCACCTCCGCGTCTTCGAGGCCGCAGGGTTCGGTGAACCAGCGCAGCGTGGGATCGTCGCCCAGCGTGGCGGAGGTGAAGACCCAGGCGCGGCGCCGCCGCTCGGTGGCCGCGGGTTCGGGCTCGTGTGCACGCGGCGGCTCGTCGTCATCATCGCCACCGCCCTGCGCATCGAGCCAGGCGTCGTATTCGTCGACGGCCTCGCGGGCGCCGCGCCCCAGCGTCTCGTCGCCATGCGCGTCCGGCTGCGCATCGGGCGCCTTGGCGATCTTGAGCACGCGCGTGCGCATCGCCTCGGCGATGTCGAGCGGCGACTCCACCAGCCGCAGCTGCGTGCCCACGTCGACCCAGCGCACCGATTCCGGCGCGCAGGCGCGCGCGAACTTGGCAGCGCGCTTCGCGAGTTCGCGCGCGCGTTCGAGCAGCCGCACGAAATCGGGCGACAGCTCGCTGACCGTGTCGAGGCCTTCGGCTGCCTCCTCGAAGGCGATCTGCAGCGTGTCGAGCGCGCCCTGCCATTCGTGCTCGCCGATGCCCTCGGGCGAGGGCCCGGCCCAGCGCAGCTTCGCGCCCGGCCATTGCTTGCCCACCGCCAGCCGCAACTCGCGCGCCGCGCGCTCGAGCCCGGCCACGATGCCCTGCCAGTCGACCAGGCCGCGCGCATGCGTGAGGCCGGCCGCGAGCACGTCGCGCGCGAAGTCGAGCGCCTGCCCGGTGCCGAGGTTGGTGCCGAGGAACTGCACGCCGGTCTCGTTGAGCTGGTGCGCCTCGTCGAACACCACCACGCTGACGCTCGGCAGCAGCTCGGCCATGCCGGTCTCGCGCACCGCGAGGTCGGCGAAGAACAGGTGGTGGTTGATGACCACCACATCGGCCGCGAGCGCCTCGCGCCGCGCCAGGTTGACGTGGCAGGGCTTGAACTGCGGGCACTGCGCGCCCAGGCAGTTCTCGCGCGTCGAGCTCACCAGCGGGATCAGCGGCGAGCGCTCGTCGAGCCCCGGCAGTTCGGCGAGATCGCCGGTGCGCGTGGCCTTGGACCATTGCTCGATCTTCGCCAGCGTGCGCAGGCTGCCGCGCTCGGGCAGCGAGGCATCGTGGCGCGCGATGTCGAGCCGGTGCAGGCAGAGGTAGCTGCCGCGGCCCTTGAGCAGCGCGGTGCGCACCGGCAGGCCCAGCGCTTCCACGAGCCGCGGCAGGTCGCGGCCGAAGAGCTGATCCTGCAGCGCCTTGGTGGCGGTCGAGAGCAGCACGCGCTCGCCGCTCAGCAGCGCGGGCACCAGGTACGAGAAGGTCTTGCCGACGCCGGTGCCGGCCTCGACCACCAGCATGCCGCCCTGCTCGATGGTGCGCGCCACGGCCATCGCCATCTCGGTCTGGCCCGAGCGCTCGCGGAACTGCTCGGCCGCGCGCGACAGCACGCCGCCCTCAGAGAAAGCTTCCAGCACCTTCGATGCGAGCGTGTCTTCCAGGCCCACCGCGCTCATGCCGGCTCCTTCGGATCGATCGCGCTCTCGAGCCGCACGATCTGGTCGCGCAGCGCAAGGCGGCGCTTCTTGAGGCGGCGCAGCAGCAGTTCGTCCTGCGGAACGACCTCGCTCAGGCTGTCGATGGACGCGTCGAGGTCCGCATGCTCGATGCGCAACTCGATCAACTGGCGGGAAAGGGAGTGGAGATTGGAGTCCAACGTGGGAGAAGCGGACGCATCTTCTGCGCGGCTCGGGCTCGGGTTCATTCGATAATACGTCGTGATCCGAACTCCAGAGAAGACAGGCGGCGCTGCATCGGCGCATTCGCGCTCATGACCCAAGGCTTTCGACTCATTGCCGCCACCGGCCTGCACAAGGGCGACCGCCCCTACCAGCAGGACCAGGTGCTGCTGATCGCGCATCCGCGCACGCCGGGCTGCGTGCTCGCCGTGGTGGCCGACGGCATGGGCGGGCGCAGCGGCGGACGCAAGGCCTCCGACCAGGTGCTGATGACCGCGCGCCAGCTCTTCGCGCGCTACAACCCGGCACGCGACGAAGCCGAGGCGCTGCTGCGCCAGCTGCTCGAGGACGCGCACACGGTGATCAAGCTCACGGCCGTGTCGAGCGAGCAGGAACCGCACAGCACGCTGGCCGCCTTCCTCATGAACCCGACCGGCGACTGCGCCTGGATCCATGCGGGCGATTCGCGCATCTACCACTTCCACGACGGCCGGCTGATCAAGCGCACGCGCGACCATTCGTACGTGCAGACGCTGATCGACCGCGGCGAGATCACCGAGGCCGAGGCCAACGTGCATCCGCAGGGCAACATCCTTCTCGGCTGCCTGGGCATGCGCTCGACGCCGCCGCCGATCGCACCCGACCAGGTGCCGAGGATGCAGCCCGGCGACCTGCTGATGGCCTGCAGCGACGGCCTGTGGCACTACTTCACTCCCGAAGAACTCGCGAGCGTGCTCCATGCGCAGCCGCCGCGCGATGCGGTCGAGATCCTGGTGGGCGAAGCACGCCGCCGGGCGCATGGCACCGGCGACAACATCTCGATCGCGGTGCTCAAGCTCGAGCCCCTGCCGGCGGCCTGAAATCTCCG
>NZ_JBZAYE010000842.1:0-2650 GCF_058244205.1 Variovorax sp. 20P10.2.4 | reverse complement strand
CGTGACGTCGCCGCCCGTGCCGCCTTGCAGGCTGCCGTCGGCGCGCAGGATCGCGCCCGACGAGACGTCGATGACGCCGCCGGCCTGCAGCGTCACGTCGCCCGTGTTGCGCACGGTCACCGTCCCGCCGTCGAGGTAAGGGAGGTAGCGCCGGTCGTCCGCGTCCTGCTGCAGGTTGCTCCAGATGCCGCGCGCGTCCAGCGTGACGCCGCCGCCGATGACGACGCTGGGCGTGGTGCCCGCGGGCGCGCTCAGCTGTAGGTCGCTCGAGATGCCGTTCTCCGCCGACACCATGGGCACCACGTCGCCCAGGAGGATGCGGCCCGAGCGCGCCGTCAGGCCGGCGTCGACCTTGACGGTGGGCGCGTACAGCGCGATCTGTCCGCCGGGCGTCACGGCGAGCGCGGCCTGCACCGCGATGTCCTCCTTCGCGCTGCCCACGATGGTGCCGAGGCCCATGCGCGTCAGTCCGTCCGCGTCCAGCCGCAGCGTGCCCTGCGGGTCGGCGGCCGCGCCGTCCGGCGCCGCGTCGAACACGATGTGCGCCAGCGTCGGCGTGAGGTTGTGGAACAGGCCGACGGGGCCGTTCTTCGCATCGGTGTTGAGCGCCGAGTCGTAGCGGCCCAGGATCAATTGGCCGGCATGCGCCACCGCGTTGTGCGACTGGTCGTAGCCGTCCTCCAGCCCCGCATCGGCCTTCTGCGCCTGGCGCGGGCCCTGGAAGGCATCGGCCGTGATGTCGCCGCCGAGCGTCGCGGCGCTGGTGGCGATCACCAGCCGGCCCGCATCGCGGCCGACCGTGTAGCCGCTCTCGAGCCGCTGCTGCGGCCCGATCAGCGGGTTGTAGAAGAAGCCCGTGGCCTTGTCGCCCCAGCGCTTGTGCTCGTCCTCGAAGCCCTTGTACAGGCCCGTGTAGCTCAGGTCCGCCGGCGCTTTCGACACCTCGTACAGGCGCCCGTCCGCGCCCTTGAGCCAGCTCTGGCGGATCGTGCCGGTCTGCACGTCGAGCGTGCCGCCCGACAGGTTGATGTTCGAGCCGCGCTGTGTGGCCACCTCGCCGCCCGTGAAGCTCACGCTGCCGCCCTGCGCGGACCATTCGCCGATGCCGTGGCCCTGCAGGCTCAGGTAGCCGCCGACCTCGAGCAGGCCACCCGCCGTGTACCAGCGCTCCTTGTCGTAGCCGCCCGTGCCGGCGGCCACGTGAACCAGCTGGCGGCGGTCGATCCACACATTGGCGTTGTTGAGCCAGGTGGTGTCGCGGTTGAGCGGCGCATCGCGCTGCTCGTTGCCCTGGATGTTGATCTCGATGTTGTTCGAGGCCATCGCCACCTGCACGCCGACCGCGCCCGAGACATCGAGCCGCGCGCCGTCGGCCACCGTGCTGCGGCCGCCCGCCGCTCCGCTGCTGACCGCGAGCTGGCCGCCCGTGGCCAGCGTGGTGGAGCCGCCCTCGAACAGCACGCCGCCGCCCGAGACGATCTCGATGCGCGACTGGTCGCGCCGGTCGTCCTGCAGCGACAGGTTGTCGAACACGCCCTGCGCGGTGGTCCGGCGCGCGAAATCCAGCTTGGCCGATTCGGCGATCAGGGCATCGCGCTGGCTGTCGAGCGCGGTGCGGCCGTTCTGGTCGTCGAGCAGGATCGCGTTGAGCGCCTTCTGCGTGACGGTGATGCTGCTGTCCTTGTCCGAGGCCGAGGCCAGCAGATGGATGGTGCCGCGCGTGTCGACCGTGGTGGTGGCCACCGCGACGCCGTCCTGCACCACCTTGCGGCCCGTCAGCGTGATGTCGCCCTCGGGCGCCCGCAGCAGGCCGCGATTGGTGACGGTGCCGGCCGTGCTGCCGGCATCGAACAGCGGCGCCACTTCGTTGCCGCGCGTGGTCGAGGACTGGTTGGCATCGGTGCCCTGCCCCGCGCGAACCACGAAGGCATCGCCCGCGGCGAGCTGCACCTGGCCGCGCGGCGTGGTGATGATGCCGGCGTTGTCGACCTCGGCGCCCAGCAGCAAGGCATAGCCGCCGCCGCGCGTGACCGAGGCGGGCGTGCGGGTCGTGAGCTGCGCGCCCGCTTCCACCTTCACGGCCCCCAGTGCCTCGGTGAAGCTCGGCGTGTAGGCGCCGCTGGCCTGCTCGCTGTAGATGCCGCGTGCCTTGAACTGCTCGTCGCCGATCTTCGCGGCCGCCGCCACGAGGTTGCGCGTGTCGGTCTGGCTCGAGCCGCTGAACACGATGCCGTTGCGGTTCGCGATCAGCACCGTGCCATCGCCCTTGATCTGCCCCTGGATCTGCGAGGGCCGTGCCTGCGGATCGTTGATGCGGTTGAGCACGGCCCAGTCGGCCTGCTGCCTGAAATCGACCGTGGTGCGCTTGCCGACGTTGAAGCTCTCCCAGTTGAGGATCGCGCGGTCGCCGGTCTGCTGGATGGTGACCGTGGTACGGCCATCGTTGCCTTGCGATTGCACGGGCGCCTGGGCATTGAGCCAGCCCGCGGTCAGCGAATTCGTGTCGACCTTCAAGCCGCCATCGGCCAGGCCATCGGGCACGGAAGAAGGATCGTCCAGCGCCGCCTGCCGCGCGGCCGCTTGCGCGGCCTGCTGCGCCGCGATCGCCTGCGCCGCGAGGTTCAGGTTGCCGATCGAGCGCTGCAACTGC
>NZ_JBZAYE010000841.1:0-2653 GCF_058244205.1 Variovorax sp. 20P10.2.4 | reverse complement strand
CGCGAGTCGCTGCAGGCCGCGTTCGCGCCATCGATCTGATTTCGAGATCGCCGCGCGTCGCATTCGGCATTGGCGCGGCGCGCCGCGAGCGCCTAGATTCGCGTTCGCCCCCACGAAGCGAACGCCCATGACCTTTTCGTCGTCCCTGCAGCACCTGCTGCCCTTCACGCCGCCGCAGCTGCTGGCCATCTGCGCCGGCATCGTCGCGGCCTACGTGATCTTCGGCATCGCCGGCTTCGGCACCGCGCTGGTCGCCGGGCCGGTGCTCGCGCAGTTCGTGCCGGTGGCCACGGTCGTGCCGCTGCTGGCGCTGCTCGACTTCGTCGCGGCCGTGGTCAACGTGAGCCGCGATGCCGGCGCGGCCGACCGCGCCGAGCTGCGCCGGCTGGTGCCGCTGATGGCGTTCGGCAGCCTCGTGGGTGCCGCGCTGCTGCTGCTCGGGCGGCCGCAGGCGATGCTGCTGGCGCTGGGCATCTTCGCGGTCGCCTATGCGCTGTATGCGCTCAGCGGCTGGCGGCCGGTCGCGCGGCTCTCGGCGCGCGCGGCCGTGCCCTTCGGCTTCGTCGGCGGCATCTTCTCGGCCATGTTCGGCAGCGGCGGCTTCATCTATGCGATCTATCTCGCGGGCCGCATCGACGAAAAGGAACGCGTGCGCGTCACCCAGTCCACGCTGATCGGCCTCAGCACGCTCACGCGCGCGCTGCTGTTCCTGGCAGCGGGCGTGTATGCCGAGGTCTCGATCCTCGCGCTGGCCGTGCTGCTGCTGCCCGCGATGCTGCTGGGCACCGCGCTGGGCCGGCGCATCACGCTGCGGCTGTCGCGCGAGCAGTTCCTGCGCGTGGTCGCGCTCGCGGTGCTGTGCTCGGGCGCCTTCCTGATCGTGCGCTACGCGATGGGCTGACGCCCGTGCGCTCAGGCCGCCTGCAGCCGGGGCGGCGCGACCTCGGGTTCCGCGCGCAGCTCGGCGCGCCGCGCGGCGATCGCTTCGGCGAGGAATTCCGCGTCGCGCGCCACGCCCGAGAAACGCCCCGAGCCCCAGGTGTGCAGCCACGGCAGCCCGAGGAAGTACAGCCCCGGCTCGCGCGTGACGCCGCGCTGGTGCACCGGATGGCCGCGGCCGTTGAACACCGGCGCGTCGACCCAGGCGAAGTCGGGCGAGAAGCCGATGCACCACAGCACGCTGGTGATGCCCGCGGCCGCGAGATCGAGCCGGGTGCGTTCCTCGGCCGGCTCCCACACGGGCGCGTAGACCGAGGGCGGCGGCGCCTCGATGCCGTTGGCGGCGATGAACTTGTCGATCGAGGCGTTGATGCCGTTGTAGATGCGGTCGGCATGGTCGAGGTGCTCGCGCAGGTTGGGCTGGAACTGCAGCACGCCCTGGTCCAGGTCGGTCAGCAGGCCGAACAGTTCCATGCCCTCGCGCGCGAAGCGCCGCAGGTCGATGTCGCGCCCGCCGTCGCGGCCGGTCACGTAATGGTTGGTGTTGTCGCGCACGCCCTCGCGCAGCGGATGGGCGGTGACCGGCATGTCGTAGTACTGCATGTCGGCCAGCCAGTCGACCACCTCGCGGCCGCGGTAGAAGCGCGCGCAGCGCGGTGCATCGCCCGTGGCCAGGTAGACCTTGCGGCCGGCCAGGTGCAGGTCCTCGGCGATCTGCGCGCCCGACTGGCCGCAGCCCACCACCAGCACCGCGCCCTCGGGCAGTTGCGCGGGGTTGCGGTACTGCGCCGAGTGGTACTGCGCCACCGAGGCCGGCAGCTTCTCGGCCAGCCGCGGCACGATCGGCTTGTGGTAGCCGCCCGAGGCCACGACCACCTGGTCGGCGGTATAGAGGCCGGCGTCGGTCTGCACCTCGTAGCGGCCGCGCTCGCCGCTTTGCGGCACGTGCACCACGCGTTGCACCGTCACGCCCTCGAGCGCGGGCGGCTTCACCTGCGCCACGAAGCCCGCGAGCCAGTCGTTGATCTGGTCCTTGACCATGAAGCCGTGCGGATCGTCGCCCTGGTAGGGCCAGCCCGGCAACTGGCATTGCCAGTTGGGCGTGACCAGGCAGAACGAATCCCAGCGCTGCGTGCGCCAGCTGTGGACCAGGCTGCGCTTCTCGATCACGAGGTGGTCGATGCCGCGCTGCTGCAGGCAGTGGCTCAGCGACAGGCCGGCCTGGCCGCCGCCGACGATCGCCACGCTGTAGTGGCTGCGGCCGCCGTAGGGATGCTCGGGATGGGTGGGGTGGGACATGGGGTCTCTCTTTCTCGATCGGGGCGCAAGGGGGAGGTCAATCGAAGGCCAGCACGGTGACTTCGGCGGCGGGCTCGAAGCGCGCGGCGATGCGCTCGATCTCGGCGAGCTGGTCCATCGCCTGCGAACAGGCGAAGCCGTACTTCGCGCGCACGCGCTCGGAGGCGATGCCGAGCGCCTCGCGCGTGCGCCGCAGGAAATCGTCGAGCGCATAGCGTTCGCCGGGCGCGAGGAAGTCGCGCACCACCAGCGAAGGCGAGTAGCAGCGCGATTCGCTGGCATCGGGCCAGCGCACCTGGAAATGCATCACGGGCATGGGGCGGTCCTCGTCTCGATGGCGTGGGGGTGGCGCAGGCCTTCGCGGTACAGGGCGACGTGCCGCTGCGCGCTCTCGGCCCAGCTGAAGTGCCGCGCG
>NZ_JBZAYE010000840.1:0-2654 GCF_058244205.1 Variovorax sp. 20P10.2.4 | reverse complement strand
GCCGGTCAGCAGCGGCGTGCTCAGCAGCAGTTCGCCACCGCTGCGGCTGGCCGCGTCGGCGCCCTGGCGGTACACCGAGAGCGTGGCGCGCCGATTGGCGGTGATGCGCTCGCTGGCCTGCAGGCCGACGTGCGAGAAGCCGAGGATCAGCCGATCGAGCGCCGCCTGGTCCTGCGCCCGTTGCAGCGGTCCGTAGCCGAACTCGATGCGGCGCGCGTCGACGACCAGGTTGCCGGCGCCGGTGCCCGGGCCGCCGGGCGTCACGGGGCCGGGGCCGCGGCTGGTGAACGGCGATTCGGGCGAGCCGCTGCCAGCCGACAGACCGTTCCAGATCAGCGTGCCGGTCGCGATGCGCGCGCTGTCGCCGGCCGCGCCCCAGCCGTAGATCGCGGGCGTGTTGAGCATCAGCACCGTCTCGGGGGCGCCCTCCCCGCGTGCCGCGCGCAGGTCGAGCACCACGTTGCCGAAGAAGTTGAGCGACTGGGTCGCGGTCAGCGAGAGCTGCTCGATCGGCGTCTGGCCGGGCACGGTGGGCCGCAGCAGCCGCTCGAGCATCTCCTGGCTCAGCCGCACGCCGGCGCCGATCGCACCCTGCGCCTCGGCCGCGGCGAAGGACGCGCGCGTGCCGACCTGGATCGCGGGCGCCGCCATGCTCAGGTAGCGCGCGTTGATCTCGGCCTCGCCGAGCGTCACCGGGCCGCTGCTGAGGAAGCTCACGCTGCCGCGGGTGCGCAGCATCGCGCCGTCGGCGATGGTGATCGCGCCCTGGCGCGCGGAGGCGTCGCCCTGCGGCGGCGCGAAGTCGTAGACGCCGTTGCCCACCGCGAGGATCGCGCTGGCGCCGTTGCTCGCCGAATCGAGGTAGACATAGCCCTGGGTCGAGTCGAAGCCCGTGGTGCTGCTGCGCGTGGTGTCGATCAGCGCGCCGCGCTCCACGCGCACGTCGTGGCCCGACAGGAACACCTGGCCCGCGGCCAGCCGCGCGCCGCCGCGCACGACCACGGCCTCCTGCTCGGCGCTGTTGATGACCACGTGCGGGCCGACCGGTACCGCGGCCTGCCCGACGGTCACGAACACGTCGCGCAGGCCGTAGGTGCCGCCCACGATCAGCGTGCCCGCGTCGAAGGCCGAGAGCTGCGCCGCGTCGAAGGCGGCGAAGTCCGGCGTGGGCGCCATGCCCGGCGCCAGCACCTCGACCGCGCGCCGGCCGGTGAGGAACAGGTGGCCGTCGTAGACGCCGGCCATGCCGGCTTCGCCGCGCAGCCTCGCCACGCCCTCGAAGGACAGCACGCGGCCGGTCGCGCTGCCGGTGTCGATGTGCACGCTCTGGCCGTCGCGCTCGAGCCGCGGCCGCGCGCCGCCGAACAGGGCGACGCGCGCGAGCGCGAAGTCGGCATAGCTGGTCTCGTTGTACTGCGAGAGGCCGCGCACCGCGCTGCCCGGCGTGAGCGTGACGGCGGTCGGCAGCGCGTCGCGCACGGCCGTGTTGGCGATGGCCAGGTAGCCGCTCGCGCGCATCGAACCGCTGGCGCGCACCGTGTCGAACGGGCCGGCCTGGTTCTGCGCGCCGAGTTCGATGCGCCAGGCACCGGGCAGCAGCGCATAGGTCGACGGCATCAGCGTGTAGGTGCCCGCGGGCAATCCGCCCACGGGGGCGTCGAAGCGGATCTGCTGGCCCACGCGCGGCGCACCCGCGCCGGTATCGGGCGCCACCGGTGCGTAGCCGCCCGCGAAGCCCAGCACCAGCGCATAGACACCGGCGCCCGCGCTGCTGAAGCCGTAGGTGGGATTGGCATCAATCAGCGGCGTGCGCAGCACGTCGACCGAGCCGCCGCGGCCGGTGAAGAAACCGGCCCCCGTGAGCTGCCCGCCGCCCGACACGTCGAGCACCGCGCCGTGCTCGGCCGTGATCCGCGACTGGCCGAAGGCCACGCCGGGCCGCACGAACAGCTCGGCATACTGCGTCGGCTTGCCGGACACGGCCGCGAGCGGCAGGTACTCGACCGCCTGGCCGTTGTAGCTGTAGCGGATGTTGTCCGCCGTGCCGCCATAGGGCATGACGAGGCCCGCGGCGCTGGTGGAGGTGAGACTGCCGTCGCGCAGCAGCACCTCGAACAGCTGGTCGCGCAGCGGCGGCGTGCCGATGCCGAAGGCGGGCTTGGTGCCGAAGATGATGCTGCCCAGCGGCGCGCGCACCACGCCGCCCTGGTCGATGGTCGCGGCCGCCAGCGTGAGCGTGCCGAAGGCCGAGGCCGGCAGCTCGGGCACCGTGCCCGTGCCGCGGATCGTGAGCCGGCGCGCGGGATCGTAGTGCTCGGGCTGCCCCGGACGCAGGGCCACGCGCAGATCGCCCGTGGCGCCGGTGGTCGGGTAGAGCTGGGCCGCGCTCACCGTGAGGTTGCCGCCGACCTCGATCGTGCCGTTGGTGAAACGGACGTCGCCGCGGCTGTTCAGCAGCACCTCGTCGAACCCGGCGAAGTCCAGCGGACGGCTCACGATCTGGCCGCCGCTGGGCGTGGGCACCATGCTCTGGCTCACGCCGATGGCGCCGAACAGGTTGGAGGCGCGCACGTCGATCAGCGCGGCCTCGATCTCGAACCGGCCCCGATTGACGGTCGAGGTGCCGGTCTGTACCAGCCCCGACTGGAATTCGT
>NZ_JBZAYE010000084.1:0-18550 GCF_058244205.1 Variovorax sp. 20P10.2.4 | reverse complement strand
ACCTGCACGTCCACACCTGGCAATCCGACGACACGCAGCAGATCTCCACGCTCGACCAGGTGCTGGCCAAGGCCTTCGACCGCTTCGGCCTCGACTGGGTCGCGATCTCGGACCACCTGCGCCTCTCGTCCTACGACAACGACGGCCGCACCCTGCCCGCGCAGATCCCGTTCTCCGAAGGCATGGCCAAGTACCAGGTGCCGCGCATCAAGGCGCTGCAGGCCAGCGGCAAGTACGCCGACAAGACCATCTTCGCCTCGGCCGAATGGGACATGCCCGCGCACGACCACGGCAACGTCGGCATCCTGACCGACAGCCCGATGTCGGATGCCGCGCTCAAGGCCCTGAGCCAGTTCGAGTACCTGTTCACCAACCGCGACGCCGCGCTGTTCCCGGCGGCCGACGTGGCCGCCTGGGGACCGAAGGCCGGCACCGCCTACAACACCCACGCCGAGACGATGCAGGCCGTGGCCTGGCTCAAGAAGAACTATCCGACCACCAGCTACCTGCAGATCAACCATCCCTCGCGCAACCCCGGCAAGTACACGATCGCGCAGCTGCGCGAGATGAACGACCTCGCGCCCGACATCGTGTTCTCGCTCGAGGGCATGGTCGGCAACCAGATGGAACCCGACCGCGGCGGCTACAACAGCGCCTACATCGACGCCAACCTGCCCTCGCGCACCTACGGCGGCGTCGACCACCTCGTGGCCAAGCTCGGCGGCACCTGGGACGCGCTGCTGTCGGAAGGCCGCCGGATCTGGAACGTGGCCGATTCCGACTACCACTTCACCACCTCGCGCGGCCTCTACAGCAGCGGCTACGCGCCCGGCGAGTACGCCAAGAACCACCTGTTCGGCGACATCAAGGATCCGAAGTCGCTGCTCGCGGCGATGCGCGCGGGCCGGCTGTTCGCGGTCAACGGCGACCTGATCGACGCGCTCGACTTCCAGGTCAGGAGCAGCAAGGGCGCCGGCCGCATGGGCACCGAGCTCGCGGCCGCCGCGGGCGAGGAGCTGCAGATCACCGTGCGCTTCCGCAGTCCCGAGCGCAACAACTTCGAGTACCAGCTCGGCAGCGGCCTCTATGCCAACGTGAAGCCCGTGGTCGACCACATCGACCTGATCGCGGGCGACGTGACCGGCCGCGAGCAGCCCGGCACGCCCGGCTACGACCGCGCGACCAATCCGTCGACGCGCGTCGTCAAGCGCTTCACGCGCGCCGACTGGAAGCTCGATGCCGAGGGCTACTACGCCGCCAGCTTCACCGTGAAGGCCGGCGCCAACCAGTACTTCCGGCTGCGCGGCACCAACCTGGGCACCGACGTGCCCGGCGAGACCGCCAACGGCGAGCCACTGCCCGACGCGCGCACCGAGGGCAACGACAACGTGGCGCGCTTCAACGCGATCAACGCACGCAACTACGCCGACCTCTGGTTCTATTCGAACCCGGTGTTCGTGAAGGTGGCGGCGAAGTAGGCCCGGCCCGTCTTCCCCCCCTTTCCGCGCGAGAGCGCCGTGGCCCCTGGGCCCGGCGCTCTTTTTCTTGCAGCAGCGGCCGGCGCGCCCGCACCCGCGTCTCAGGGAATCTACGGATATATGAATATCTGGATGATCTTGATTGTGCTCAGTTTTTGTATACAAATAACGAACTCAAAAACGGGCGCACAAATTGCGTCGCAAGCAGGTCCTCCAACGCAACCCAATCGAAGAGACGAGGTACAGACCATGAGCACAGCCGTCAGCCAGACGCCCGCCGGGGCCAGCGCAGCCAGCGCCCCGGCGCATGCCGAATCGAATGCCCTCATCAAGCCCGGCTACGACCCGCGCCTGACCAACGAGGACCTCGCGCCGCTCAAGAAGCAGACCTGGGGGCAGTACAACATCTTCGCGTTCTGGATGTCCGACGTACACAGCGTGGGCGGCTACATCACGGCCGGCAGCCTGTTCGCGCTGGGACTGTCGAGCTGGCAGGTGCTGGTGTCGCTGCTGGTGGGCATCGTGATCGTGCAGATCTTCTGCAACCTGGTCGCCAAGCCCAGCCAGGTGACCGGCACGCCTTACCCCGTGATGTGCCGCGCCTCCTTCGGCGTGCTCGGCGCCAACATCCCGGCCATCATCCGCGGCCTGATCGCGGTGGCCTGGTACGGCGTGCAGACCTACCTCGCCTCGGCCGCCTTCATGGTGCTGGCGCTGCACATGTTCCCGAACCTCGCGCCCTACGCCGACCTGGCGCAGCACGGCTTCGTCGGCCTGTCGACGCTGGGCTGGGTCGCCTTCATGGTGATGTGGGTGCTGCAGGCCTTCGTGTTCTGGCACGGCATGGACGCGATCCGCAAGTTCATCGACTGGGCCGGTCCCGCGGTCTACGTGGTGATGGCCATCCTGTGCGGCTGGCTGGTGTGGAAGGCCGGCTGGAAGAACATCGACCTGAACCTCGGCGGCATCAAGTTCCAGGGCTGGGACGCGCTGCCGGTGATGCTGTCGGCCATCGCGCTGGTGGTCAGCTACTTCAGCGGCCCGATGCTCAACTTCGGCGACTTCTCGCGCTACGGCAAGAGCTTCGACGCGGTGAAGAAGGGCAACTTCTGGGGCCTGCCGATCAACTTCGTGTTCTTCTCGCTGCTGACCGTGATCACCACCGCCGCCACGCTGCCGGTGTTCGGCGAACTCATCACCGACCCGGTGCACACCGTGGGCAAGATCGACAGCACCACCGCCGTGGTGCTGGGCGCGCTGACCTTCATGATCGCCACCATCGGCATCAACATCGTCGCCAACTTCGTCTCGCCGGCCTTCGACTTCTCGAACGTCGCGCCGCAGCACATCAGCTGGCGCACCGGCGGCATGATCGCCGCCGTGGGCTCGGTGTTCCTCACGCCGTGGAACCTCTACAACAGTCCCGAGGTCATCCACTACACGCTCGACGTGCTGGGTTCGTTCATCGGCCCGCTGTTCGGCATCCTGATCGCCGACTACTACCTGGTGCGCAAACAGCAGATCGACGTGGATGCGCTCTACAGCATGAGCACGCAGGGCAAGTACTGGTACAGCGGCGGCTACAACCCGAAGGCGATCCAGGCGCTGATCCCCTCGGCGATCGTGCCGATCCTGTGCGTGATGGTGCCGACCCTGCGCGGCGCGGCCAACTACGCCTGGTTCATCGGCATGGCGCTGGGCTTCGTGATCTACGCGCTGCTGAACCGCAACACCAAGACCTGAACATACCGCAAGAGAAAGGGAGCGCACCGTGCGCATCAAGATCATCAACCCCAACACCACCTGGAGCATGACCGAGAAGATCGGTGCCTGCGCCCGCGCGGTGGCGCACGCCGGCACCGAGATCGTGGCCGTGAGCCCGGCCATGGGCCCGGTGTCCATCGAGAGCCACTACGACGAGGCGCTGGCCGTGCCCGGCCTGCTGCAGGAGATCGCGGCCGGCGAGCGCGACGGCATCGACGGCTACGTGATCGCCTGCTTCGGCGACCCGGGCCTCAAGGCCGCGCGCGAGCTCGCGCGCGGGCCGGTGGTGGGCATCGCCGAGGCCGCGATGCACCTGGCCAGCATGGTCGGCAGCCGCTTCAGCGTGGTCACCACCCTGGGGCGCACCATCGGCCAGGCCTGGCACCTGGCGGAGATCTACGGCATGGAGCGCTTCTGTGCCAACGTGCGTGCCTGCGAGCTGCCGGTGCTCGAACTCGAGGAACCGGGCTCGCGCGCGCGCGAACGCATCGTCGAGGAATGCCGGCGCGCGCTCGAGGAGGACGGCTCCGACTGCATCGTGCTCGGCTGCGCCGGCATGACCGACCTGTGCGAGCACATCGGCGAGCTGCTCGGCGTGCCGGTGATCGACGGCGTGGCCGCGGGCACGCAGCTGATCGAATCGCTGGTGCGGCTCAAGCTGCGCACCAGCAAGCGCGGCGAGCTCGCGCGGCCGCTGCCCAAGACCATGGTCGGCGCGCTCGAAGGCTTCACCCTCGCGAGGCCATAGCGGCATGTGCGCCCGGCACCGGCTTGCGCCAAGCGACAATCCACGGATGCCCCGCGCACGTTCCACCCCCGCTCCTTCCCCCGCCGCGCCGGTTGCGTCCGGCGACGGCCCGGCCGCCGCCAGCGAGAAGGCGGACAAGGCCAGCTCCATCGAGAGCATCGCCCAGGACATCGCCACCGCCATCGTCGAGAAGCGCCTGCCGCCCGGCACCTGGCTGCGCGAGGAGGCGCTGGGCCGCGTCTATTCGGTGAGCCGCACCAAGGTGCGCGCGGCGCTGCTGATGCTGTCGAAGGACAAGCTGATCGAGATCATTCCCGACAAGGGCGCCTTCGTCTGCCAGCCCACGGTGGAGGAAGCGCGCGAGGTGTTCGCGGTGCGCCGCATCCTCGAGCGCGAGGTGGTGCGGCTGTTCATCGCCAACGCGCGGCCGCGCGACTACCAGGCGCTCGACCAGCACATCCGCTTCGAGCGCAACGCGCTGCGCCAGACCACCACCATGGGCACGGTGCGCGAGAAGCTGCTGGGCGACTTCCACGTCGCGCTGGCCGAGGCCACCGGCAACCACACGCTGGCCGAGCTGGTGCGCGAACTGGTCGCGCGCAGCTCGCTGATCGCGATGCTCTACCACTCGTCGAACGATCCGCACTGCTCGTCCGACGAACACGCCGACTTCCTGCGCATCTGCCGCACCGGCGACGTGGAGGCCGCCGTGAACTGCATGATCGAACACCTCGACCGCATCGAGGCCAGCCTCGAGCTCGGCACCGGCAAGCCCGACCGCCAGCTCGACCTGGTGAAGGCGCTGCTGGCCTGAGGAGCGCGCGCATGGCGGCCCACGACACCGGTCTCGCGCTTCGGCGCCTGCGGCTGCTGCGCGGCTTCAAGCAGAACCATTTCGCGCAGCTCATGGGCGTGCACCAGGCCACGGTGTCGCGCTGGGAGCGCGGCGACCTGCCGCTGTCGAAGGCGCAACAGGCGGCCGCGCACCGGCTGCTGGCCGCGGCGCGCGATCCGAGCCAGGACGCCGCTCTCAAGCGGCTGGTGGAGTCGTCCTCGCGCAAGGTGCACCTGATCTGCGACCGCACGCACCGGTTGCTCGCGGCCTCGCCCGCGCGCCAGTCCGAATGGCGCGCCGACCCGGCCGAGTTCATCGGCCGCTCGCTGATCGGCTATGCCTCGCAGGAGATCCTCGCGGCCGAGGCCACGCTCGCGGACCGCGGCTGGCACGAGGGCGAGCTGGCCACGCTCGAGATCGCGACCGCCGGCACGCTCGACCCCGTGATCCCGATCCTGCCGGGCCGCGTGCTGTGGGAGCGCATCGCGCTGGCCGACGGCAGCGCGGGACGGCTGGTCACCACCGTCGCCTGAGCGCGGACCGCCCCACGCATAACTTATGCGTGGACGGCGCGCGCGGCCTCGCGCTAGCCTCGCGGTTTCGAGAATCCCATCGCAGGAAGGAAACCGTTCCCATGACCACCCTGGTCACCGGCAGCGCCGGCCATCTCGGCGAAGCACTGATGCGCCATCTGCGCGCGAACCCCAGCACCTGGGGCGAGGCCCGCGGCATCGACCTGCTCGCCTCGCCCTTCACCGACCGCACCGGCTCCATCGCCGACCGCGGCTTCGTGCGCGAGTGCATGCGCGGCGTGCGCACGGTGCTGCACACCGCCACCCTGCACAAGCCGCACGTGGGCACGCACGTGAAGCAGGACTTCGTCGAGACCAATATCGCGGGCACGCTCGCGCTGCTCGAGGAGGCGGTGGCGGCCGGCGTGCAGGCCTTCGTGTTCACGAGCACCACCAGCAGCTTCGGCTCGGCGCTCACGCCGGCCGCGGGCGAGCCCGCCGCCTGGATCACGGAAGAGGTGACGCCGATCCCGAAGAACATCTACGGCGCGACCAAGACCGCGGCCGAGGACCTGTGCCAGCTGTTCCACCGCGAGCACGGCCTCCATGCGATCGTGCTGCGCACCTCGCGCTTCTTCCCCGAGGACGACGACGATCCGCGCGCGCGCGAACGCCACTCGCTCGAGAACGCGCAGGCCAACGAGCTGCTGCACCGCCGCGCCGACATCGCGGACATCGTCGAGGCGCACCTGTGCGCGGCACGGCGCGCACAGGCGCTGGGCTTCGGCCGCTACATCGTCTCGGCCACCACGCCCTTCGCGCGCGACGAGCTCGCGCTGCTGCGCAGCGATGCGCCGGCCGTGCTGCGCCGACATTTCCCCGACTGCGAGGCGCTCTACGAACGGCGCGGCTGGACCCTGCCCGCGCAGCTCGATCGCGTGTACGTGAACGAACGCGCGCGGCGCGACCTGGGCTGGGCACCGAAGCACGACTTCGCGCAGGTGCTGCAAAGCCTGCGCGAGGGCCGCGACTTCCGCAGCGAACTGGCGCATGCCGTGGGCAGCAAGGGCTACCACGCGCAGCGCTTCGAGGACGGTCCCTACCCGGTGGCCTGAACCCGCCGCGGCACGGCCTCCGGCCCACCCGGGCCCTCCGGGTTTTCCTCAGTCCGGATTGCCGCATAAATTGTATACAGTTTCGCGTACACCAGATGCGGTGGACGCGCCCGACGACTGCGCGCCGCACCTCTCCCTGTCTTTCTCTCATTGCCGCAGCAGGAGATTCACGATGACGGCCGACTCCCTTTCCCCAGTCCATCCGGTGGACCAGCGCCTGCCCGCCGGCAAGCTCACCGCCCTGGGCCTGCAGCACGTGCTGGTCATGTACGCGGGCGCGGTCGCGGTCCCGCTGATCGTGGGCCGCGCGCTCAAGCTCTCGCCCGACGAGGTCGCGCTGCTGATCTCGGCCGACCTGTTCTGCTGCGGCATCGCCACGCTGATCCAGGCGCTCGGCGCCACGCAGTGGTTCGGCATCAAGCTGCCCGTGATGATGGGCGTGACCTTCGCCTCGGTGGCGCCCATGGTGGCCATCGCCAACGCCAACCCGGGCCAGAACGGCGCGCAGCTGCTGTTCGGCGCCATCATCGGCGCGGGCATCGTCTCGATACTGATCGCGCCCTTCGTGAGCCGCATGCTGCGCTTTTTCCCGCCGGTGGTCACGGGCACCATCATCGCGGTGATCGGCATCAGCCTGATGCGCGTGGGCATCAACTGGATCTTCGGCAATCCCGTGGGCCCGACGGCGCCCGCGCTGGTCGATCCGGTCTACGCCAAGTGGCTGGCCGAAGTCACCTCGCCCGGCAGCTCCATCCCCGCGGTGCCCAAGGGCTTCGCGATCATGCCCACCGTGCCCAATCCCAAGTACGCCGACCTCTCGGGCCTGGGCGTGGCCGCGCTGGTGCTGGTGTCGATCCTGCTGATCGTGAAGTACGCCAAGGGCTTCGTCGCCAACATCTCGGTGCTGCTGGGCATCGTCATCGGCGCGGTCGTGGCCTCGCTCACCGGCCTCATGACCTACGAGAAGGTCGGCAAGGCCGCGTGGTTCGACATCGTGCTGCCCTTCCACTTCGGCATGCCGCAGTTCGACCCGATCCTGATCCTCACGATGACGCTGATCATGGTGGTGGTGATGATCGAATCGACCGGCATGTTCCTCGCGCTCGGCGAGATGACCGAGCGCAAGATCTCGCAGCAGGACCTCGCCAAGGGCCTGCGCACCGACGGCCTGGGCACGCTGATCGGCGGCATCTTCAACACCTTCCCCTACACCAGCTTCTCGCAGAACGTGGGCCTGGTCGCCGTCACCGGCATCAAGAGCCGCTATGTCTGCGTGGCCGGCGGCGTGATCCTGATCGTGCTGGGCCTGCTGCCGAAGATGGCGGCGCTGGTCGAGTCGCTGCCCACCGTGGTGCTCGGCGGCGCGGGCCTCGTGATGTTCGGCATGGTGGCCGCCACCGGCATCCGCATCCTCTCGGGCGTGGACTTCAAGCACAACCGCCACAACGCGATGATCGTCGCGGTCTCGATCGGCGTCGGCATGATTCCGCTGATCGCGCCCAACTTCAAGCAATGGATGCCGCATGCGATCCACTCGCTGATCGAGTCGGGCATCCTGCTGGCGTCGATCGCGGCGGTGCTGCTGAACCTGTTCCTCAACGGCGCGAAGCACGACGAGAAGGCGGTGATCGCGGCGGCCAAGCATGCGGATGCGCACTGAGCCGCTGCACGCCACAACGAACGAAGGGGCCGACGGCCCCTTTTTTCATGCAGCGCGCACGGCCTCTGCTAAACCGCGTGCGCCGGCACGCCGCGCTGCGAGGCATGCCAGCCGAGCAGCCGCTCCTCGGCCAGCTCGATCCCCTTGAACAGCACCACGCCGAGCACGCACAGCAGCGCGAGCGCGACGAACACGGTGGAGGTGTCGAAGCTGCCCTGCGCCACCAGGATCACATGGCCCAGCCCCGATTCGCCGGCCACGAACTCACCGACGATGGTGCCCACCAGCGCGAAGGACACGCCGACCTTCATGCCCGCGAACAGGCTCGGCAGTGCGTTGGGAAAGCGGATCTTCCAGAGGATGCGTCCGCGCGTGGCCTTGTTGACCCGCGCCATGTCGAGCATGTCGGGGTCTGTGGAGCGCAGCCCCAGCACGCAGTCGATCAGGATCGGGAAGATCGCGATCAGCATCGCGATCGCCACCTTGGGCAGCGCGCCGGTGCCCATCCAGATCACGAACAGCGGCGCGAGCGCGACCTTGGGCACGGCGTTGAGCGCCACCAGCAGCGAGTAGAGCGTGCGGTCGAGGAAGCGCGAGTAGACGATGCCGATGGCCGCGGCCACGCCGAGCACCACGGCCAGCACGAAGCCGTACATGGTGGTGAGCAGCGTGTCGAGCGTCTCGCGCAGCAGGTAGCCGGGCTGCGCGAGGAACTGCCCGATGATCTTCGAGGGCGCGGGCAGCAGGAAGTCGCGGATGCCGAGCAGGCGCACGCACGCCTCCCAGGCCACGAGCAGCACGGCGAGCGTGAGCAGGGCCTGGCGGCTGCGCTCGGTGTGGTTCCAGAGTGTCTTCATGGTCAGTAGGCGCCCAGTTCGCGGAAGGTTTCCTTGATGCGCGACACGTAGGCCGCGAACTCGCGCGTCTCGCGCACGTCGAGGCCGCGCGGCCGCTCGAGCTCGATCGGCAGGATGTCGGCGATGCGACCCGGGCCGCGCGCCATCATCACCACGCGCCCGCCGAGGTACACGGCCTCGGTGATCGAATGGGTGATGAAGATCACCGTCTTGCCGGTCGCCATCCAGGTGCGCTGCAGCTCCGCGTTGAGCGCATCGCGCGTGAAGGGGTCGAGCGCGCCGAAGGGCTCGTCCATCAGCAGCAGTTGCGGATCGAGCAGCAGCGCACGGCAGATCGACACGCGCTGGCGCATGCCGCCCGAAAGCTCGCGCGGATAGCGGTCCATGAAGTCGGCCAGGCCGAACAGCGCCAGCAGCTCGCGCGCGCGCGGCGCATGCCGCGCACGCTCGAGGCCATGGAACTCGGCGGCTGCCAGCACGTTGTCGAGGATGCTGCGCCATTCCAGCAGCAGGTCGCGCTGGAACACCACGCCCATGTTGTCGGGCGGCTCGGTGATCGGCACGCCGTCGAGCGCGAGCCGGCCGCTGGTGATGGGCTCGAGTCCGGCGATGCAGCGCATCAGCGTGCTCTTGCCGCAGCCGCTCGGGCCCACGATCGAAACGAACTCGCCGCGCGCGACGCCGAGGCGCACGTCCTGCAGCGCGGTGATCGGCTTGCGGCCGGACTGGTAGACCTTGTGGAGGCCGTCGATCGACAGGAAATCGGCCACGTGGTGGGCTCCGCGCGCGGGCGCTTCAGACGGAAAGGAGCGCATTGGTGTAGTAGTCGGAGGGTTTGCGGCCCGGCTTGATCTGGCCGGTCTGTTCCATCGAGCGGATCGCCGCGGCCCAGTCGGCGTCGGACTGTTGGCCGATCGGCAGGTTCTTGTCGCCCGGGCTCTGGAAGAACGGGCGGTAGGCCACGAGCTGTCCCTTGAGCACCTCGGGGTCGAGCCGCGCATTGGGCCGCTGCGCCACGATGGCGGCCACCGCCTCGTCGATGTGGTTGTCGTGGATGTACTGCCAGGCGCGCAGCTGCACGCGCGTGAACTTCGCGATCGCGGCCTGCTTCGACTCGATCGCCTTCGGCGTCGTGGCCAGCCCGTAGCTCGGGAAGCTGATGCCGCTGTCGGCCAGCAGCAGCGCGCTGGCCTTGCGGGTCTTCAGCACCATCGGCTGGCCGAACGGGGCCTGCGACATGAAGCCGTCGCTGTTGCCCGAGGCATAGGTCGAGATCATCGCGCTGGGCGTGACCATCACCAGCTCGATGCTGCTCTTGCTCATGCCGTTGGCCTTGAGGAAAGGCTCGATGAACGGCGCCCACGGGCTGGTCGTGAAGCACACGATCTTCTTGCCCGCGAGCTCCTTCGGCGACTTCACGCCCTGCGCCGCATCGGTCATGACGGCGAGGTCGCCGGTGCGCGCGAAGCCGGCGATCGAGACCAGCTCGAGTCCGTTCTCCTTCGCCACCGCCATGGTGCCGAGCGCCACCTGGCCCACGTCGACCTGCCCCGCCGCGAGCAGCTGCAGCGTCGAGATGGTGCCGGTGCCGTCCTGCACCTCGACCTCCAGGCCCTCGTCCTTGAACCAGCCCTTCTGCTGGGCCAGGTGCACCGCGCCGTGCATGCCCCAGGGCGAGAAGTCCATGCGCACGCGCAGCTTGGTGGCCCCCTGCGCCTGCGCCGTTCGCAGGCCGAGGGACAGCGCCGGGAGCGCGGCCATCGCCGCGAGGCCTTGGGTCAACGTACGTCTTTTCATCGCTTACCTCTGCTTCTTCGTCATGGGGTGGTGGGGGAATCGCGGGCGTGGCGCGGTGCTTCAGTCCGCCTTGCCGGCGCGCAGTGCCTGGGTTTGCGCGGCGTCGAGGCGCCCGCTGGCCGGATCGACCACCGCGCGGTAGTGCTGGCGCACGAAGTCGGCCGACAGCTTGTGGTCCCAGACGTCGCGCTCGATCTCTTGCGCGGGGCGCAGCAGCGGATCGCCGAAGCCACCGCCACCGGGTTGCGTGTGCGTCACCACGCTGCCTCTTGCAATGCGCATGCCAACCTTGCTCGCCAGTTCGGTGGTTTCACCGCCGTGCTGCAGCCGGTTCGAAGCGGACTTCGCGGGCAGGCCGCCCTGCAAGCCGTAGGGCTGGAACTTCATGCGGTCGGCACGCAGCTGCAGCAGCACGTCGTCGGCCAGCACGCGGTAGCTGCGCCGGATGCCGAGGCCGCCGCGGTAGCGGCCGGCACCGCAGGAGTCGGGCTCGAGCTCGTAGGCCTCGACGCGCACCGGATGCTGCGCCTCCAGCGTTTCCACCGGCGTGTTCGAGAGATTCTGCGAGGCGTTGGTGATCGCCTCGATGCCGTCGGAACCGGGGCGGCCGCCCCAGGCGCCGCAGATCATGTCGACGATGATGTAGCTGCTGCCGTCGTCCTTCTTGCCCGAGAGGCAGACCACGGTGTTGCCGCCCTCGCCCGCGGCGGGAATGCGGTCGGGCACCACCTGCGCCAGCGCGCCGAGCATCGCGTCGAACACGCGGTAGCCGGTGAGCGCGCGCGCCGCGACCGCGGCCGGCTCGATCGGGTTGAGCACGGTGCCCTCGGGCACGTGCACCTCGATGCAGCGGAACACGCCGGCGTTGTTCGGCACGTCGCCCTTCAATGCGCAGCGCACGCTGAGGTAGGTGCAGGACTTGGTGTACGACAGCGTCGAGTTGATGGCCGCGCGCACCTGCGGCGAGGAGCCGGTGTAGTCGACGCTGACGCGATCCTCGTGCACCGTGAGCGCGACGCGGATCGGGATCGGTTCGGGCGAGAGGCCGTCGTCGTCGATGAAGTCCTCGAAGTGGAAGGTGCCCTTGGGCCAGCGGCGGATCTCCTCGCGCGTGAGCCGCTCGGCATAGTCGAGCAGTTCGGCGAAGTAGCGCCGCGCATCGTCGCGGCCATAGCGGTCGAACAGCGCCGTGAGCTCGCGCACGCCCACCTGCGAGGCCGCGTACTGCGCGCGCAGGTCGCCGAGCACGCGGTCGGGCACGCGCACGTTCTGCGCGATCACGCGTTCCATGATGTCGTTGACCACGCCGCGTTCGTAGAGCTTGACCACCGGGATGCGCAGGCCTTCCTGGTAGACCTCGGTCGAGTCGCTGGCGTTCGAGCCGGGCACGCGGCCGCCCACGTCGGTGTGGTGGCAGATGACGACGCAGAAGCCCTCGAGTTCCTCGCGGTAGAAGAAAGGCACGAACATGAAGATGTCCGGCAGGTGCATGCCGCCCTGGTAGGGGTCGTTGACGATCACCGCGTCGCCCGGCGCCAGCGCGTCGCCGTAGCGCTTGCGCACCTCGGCCATGGCTTCGGGGATGGCGCCCAGGTGCAGCGCGATGGTCTTGGCCTGCGCGATCATCTGGCCGTGGCGGTCGCAGATCGCGGCCGAGTAGTCCATCACGTCCTTGACGATCTCCGAGCGCGCGGTGCGCAGCACGGTGTAGGCCACTTCGTCGACGATGGAATCCATCGCGTTCTTGACCACCGCGAAGGTGATCGGGTCGATGGCGCGGTTCATGCCGGGATCTCCTGGAGGTCGATGACGATGTTGCCGATGGCATCGGCGCGCGCGCTGCAGTGCGGCGGCACGACGATGGTGGTGTCGTAGGACTCGACGATCAGCGGCCCCTGCACCGGCTCGGCACCGAGGCTGGCACGCGGGACCACGGGTGTCGAAGCGGGCGCCTCGCCGGGCGCGAAGCTCACGAGGCGTTCGCCCTGCGTGCCCTGCAGCGCGGTGGCGTCGACGCGGCACTTGGCGAAGTCGAGCCGGAAGTCGCTGCGGCCATGGGCGCTGACGCGCAGGTTGACCAGCTCGAGCGGCTCGTCGCTGCTGTAGCCGAAGGTCTGCTGGTAGAGCGCATGGAAGTCGCGCGCCAGTTGCTCGAGCACGGCCGTGTCGAGCGTGCCCGCGGGCAGCGCCACCGTGAGTTCCGAACTCTGGCCGAGGTAGCGCAGGTCGGCGAAGCGCTCCACGCGCACCGCGTCGGCCGCATAGCCTTCGGAGGCCAGCACCGTGAAGCCCTGGTCGGCGAGCACCGCGGTGGCGCGCGCGAGCGCGGCCGGTTCGCAATCGGCCAGCGGGCGCAGCACCGCCTTCACGAAGTTGTGCTCGGCGTCGGCCGAGAGCATGCCGGCCGAACAGAAGACGCCGGCCATGATCGGCGCGATCACGCGGCGGATGCCGAGCAGCCGCGCCACCGCCACCGCATGCAGCGGGCCGCCGCCACCGAAGGCGATCATCGACATGTCGCGCGGATCGCGGCCGCGCTCCACCGTCACCGCGCGGATCGCGCGCGCCATGTTCACGTTGGCGACCTGGCGGATGCCGTGCGCCGCGGCGAGGCGGTCGAGCTTCAGCGGCCCGGCTACGTGGGCATCGATCGCCCGCGCCGACAGCTCGGGCGAGACCGGCAGGCTGCCGCCCGCGAGCGCTTGGGGATTGAGGTAGCCGAGCACCATGTTGGCGTCGGTCACGGTCGGGCGCTCGTTGCCGTTGCCGTAGCAGGCCGGCCCGGGCGAAGCACCAGCCGATTCGGGCCCGACGCACAGCAGGCCGCCGCCGTCGATCCAGGCGATCGAGCCGCCGCCCGCGCCCACCTCGGCGATGTCGATCGCGGGCACCTTGAGCACGTAGCCGCCGCCCTTGACGAAGCGGCTCGGCGCGCTGATGCCGTCGCGGAACTCGTACTCGTTGGTCAGCGAGGGCTGGCCGCCGACGATGACCGAGGCCTTGGCGGTGGTGCCGCCCATGTCGAAGACGATCAGGTCGTCGTCGCCGCCCATCGCGCCGATGCGCGCGGCACCGGCCACGCCGCCCGCCGGGCCCGAGGCCACGGCGAACACCGGCTTCTCGGTCGCGGAGGCGATGCCCATCATGCCGCCGTTGGAGGCCATCACCTGCAGCGAGGCATCGACGCCCATGTCGCGCAGGTCCTTCTTCAGGCGCGCGAGGTAGGTCTTCATCGCGGGCAGGATGTAGGCGTTGACCACCGTCGTGCTGGTGCGCTCGTACTCCTTGATCTCGGGCAGCACCTCGCACGACACGCTCAGCAGCAGCTCGGGAAAGCGCGCCTGCAGCGCGGCCTTGGCCTGGAGTTCGTGCGCCGGGTTGATGTAGCTGTTGAGGAAGCACAGCGCGACCGCGTTCACGCCGTCGGCCACCAGCTCGCCGGCCTGTTCGAGCAGGTGCTCGACGTCGAGCGGCACGACCACTTCGCCGCGCGAACCCATGCGCTCGCGCACGCCGCGGCGCCAGCGGCGCGTGGCCAGCGGCTGCGGCTTCTGCCAGCCGAGATCGAACATGGTGGGCGTACGGATGCGGCCGATCTCCAGCACGTCGCGGAAGCCCTCGGTGGTGAGCACGCCGGTGTTGGCGCCGACCTTCTGCAGGATGGTGTTCGACGCGGTGGTGGTGCCGTGCACGATCTCGGCGATGTCGCCCGGCGCGATGCCGGCCTGGTCGATCAATGCGCGCAGGCCGTTGACGATGGCCTTGCCGAGGTCCTCCGGCGTGGTGGACGTCTTGTTCACGAAGAGCCGGCCGTCGGGCATCGCGAGCACGATATCGGTGAAGGTTCCTCCGATATCGCATCCGACGCGCACGCCTTTGCTTCGCTGTGGTGCAGAACCCATTGTGATGCTCCGTTCTAGCGGGGTTGGACGATAATGGGACCGGCCTTAACTAACTAACTGGCTAGTACCATTGAGGGCGAAATATAGGAGCCGTGACCGCACGATGTCAACCTTTGTTTTGCATCTTTTTCGCGCCGGCGCCGGAAGTAGACTCGCGGCCTCGGTGGTGCCTCGCCGACATCAGGACCCATGACACACGACACAAAGACGCCCAAGCCGCGGCAGCGCAATGCCGTGGCAACGCGAGACCGGATCTTGAAGATCGCGAGCAAGGAGTTCGCCGCGCACGGCTACGACGGCGCGCGCATCGACGCGATCGTGGCCCGCTGCAAGATCAGCAAGAACCTCGTCTATCACTACTTCGACAGCAAGGAGGCGCTGTTCATCGAGGTGATGGAGCGCGCCTACGGCGCGATGCGCGAACGCCAGAACGAACTCGCGCTCACGGGCGAGGACCCGGTGCGCGACATGCGCGAGCTGGTCGAGAAGACGGTGCAGCACTTCATCGACCAGCCCGAGTTCCACCAGCTGCTGTCGACCGAGAACCTGCACAAGGCGGTGCACATCCGCAAGTCGAAGGTGATCTCGGAGATGTTCAACCCGCTGCGCACCGCGCTGTCGACCATCCTCGAGTCGGGCAAGCAGAAGGGCGTGTTCCGCCGCGATGCCGACTGGGTCGACCTCTATGTCTCGATCTCGGGCCTGGGCTCGTACTTCATCACCAACCGCTACACGCTCTCGTACGTGCTCGACGTCGACCTCGGCGCCTCGGACCGCCAGCAGTCGCGGCTCAGGCACGCCTCGGACATGGTGATCAGCTACCTCTGCGACCGCAGCGGCGACGCGGCCTAGCCGCCGCCGATCAGATCATCGCGAGCGCCGTCTTGCGCTTCGGCGGCGGATGCAGCCGGTCGAGCTTCGCGAGCACGCCGGCGTCGAGCGTCAACGAGGCCGCCGCGAAATTCTCCTTCAGATGCGCGCTGCCCACCGCCTTCGGAATCGCCGCCACGCCCGGCCGCGCGATGACCGCGGCCAGCGCGAGCTGGGCCGCGGTCACGCCGAGGTCCGCCGCGAGTTCGCCGAGCCCCTCGTCGTCGGCCAGCGCGCCCTGGTCGATCGGGCTGTAGGCCATCAGCGGGATGCCGCGCTCGCGCTGCCAGGGCAGCAGGCTGAACTCGGGACCGCGCTCGCCGAGCGACAGGTAGACCTGGTTCGCCGCGCACGAGGGGCCGCCCTGCCCCAGCGGCGCCAGTTCCTCCATGTCGTCGGTGTCGAAGTTGCTCACGCCCCAGCGCGCGATGCGCCCGCGCGCCACCAGCGCCTGCAGGGCATCGACGGTCTCGGCCAGCGGATGGCTGCCGCGCCAGTGCAGCAGGTAGAGGTCGATGGCATCGAGGCCCAGGCGCTTCAGGCTGCGCTCGCAGGCCTCGGGCGTGCCGCGCCGGCTCGCGTTGTGCGGATAGACCTTGCTGACGATGAAGAGCTCGTCGCGCCGCACCTCGTTGGCGCGCAGCGCCTCGGCCACGGCCTGGCCCACCACGGTCTCGGCGCCGCCCTCGCCGTACATCTCGGCGGTGTCGATGAGCCGGTAGCCGAGCGCGATGGCCTCGCGCACCGCGGCCACCTCGGCCTGGCGGCGGCCCGCGGCCTCGCCCATGCGCCAGGTGCCCAGCCCGAGCACGGGCATCTCGTTGCCGTTGCCGGCGCCTTGGGGAAAGGAGAGTGTTCGCATCGGGCCATGCTAGCGCCGCCCGAATGCCTGCACGCGAGTTACTTGAATTCCTCGGCCGCGATGCCGAGCTTGCGCAGCTTGTCGAACAGGGTCTGGCGCGCGATGCCCAGCGCGCCCGCGGTGGCCGGCTGGTCGCCCTGGTGCTGGCGCAGCGCCTCGACGATGACGGCACGCTCGAAGGCCTCCACCTGCTGCGGCAGGGCCTGCGGCAGCACCTCCTCGTCGCTCGCGCGCAGCAAGGTGAGCCGCTCGCCGAGCAGGCCCAGCACGAAGCGGTCGGCCACGTTGCGCAGTTCGCGCACGTTGCCGGGCCAGGCATAGGCCATCAGGTCGGCGAGCTGCGCATGGCTGGGCACCGGCGCGGGCCGGTCGTACTTCTTCGCTGCCTGCAGCGTGAAGTGCTCGAACAAGAGCGGGATGTCCTCGCGCCGCTCGCGCAGCGGCGGCAGCTCGATGAACGCCACGCCGATGCGGTAGTAGAGGTCGGCGCGGAACTTCTGCCGGTCGCTCAGCGCCTTCAGGTCCTCCTTGCTCGCGGCCACCACGCGGCAGTCGAAGGGGATCGGCTTGTTCGAGCCGATGCGCTCGATGCTGCGCTCCTGCAGCGCGCGCAGCAGCTTGATCTGCACCGCCATCGGCATGCTCTCGATCTCGTCGAGGAACAGGGTGCCGCCGCTCGCGTATTCGAACTTGCCCACGCGCGTGCGGTTGGCGCTGGTGAAGGCGCCGGCCTCGTGGCCGAACAGCTCGCTCTCGGCCAGCGCCTCGGGCAGGCCGCCGCAGTTCAGCGGCACGAAGTGCTCGCGCCGCCGCTCGCTGTGGTCGTGCAGGCAGCGCGCCACCATCTCCTTGCCGGTGCCGGTCTCGCCGTAGATCAGCACGTCGGCCGAGGTGCCGGCCAGGGTCATCACGTTGCGCCGCACCCGCTGCATCTGGGCCGAGCGGCCGATCAGCACCGACTGGATGCCGTTCCAGTTGTCGAGCGCCTCGCGCAGGCTGCGCACCTGCAGCGCCAGCTGCCGCCGCTCGATCGCATGCCGCACGATGGCCACCAGCCGCTCGGTGGTGAAGGGCTTCTCGATGAAGTCGTAGGCGCCGTCGCGCATCGCCGCCACCGCCATCGCGATGTGGCCATGGCCCGTGACCAGGATCACCGGCAGCTCGGGATCGATGCCGCGCACCTCCACCAGCCACTCGGTGCCGCTCATGCGCGGCAGCCGCACGTCGCACACCACCACCGCGGGCACGCCGAAGGCGATGTGCGGCCGCACCCGCTCCACGCTCGCGAAGGCCTCGACCTCGAAGCCCGCCAGGCCCAGCATCTGCGCGGTGCTCAGGCGCACGTCGTCGTCGTCTTCGACGAGCAGCACGCGGATGGCGGAGGCTTCGTTGGCGGGCGGTGGTGTCATGGGTGGGCGTGGGGGCTGGCGGCCGGCAGGTCGACGACGAAGTATGCCCCGCCGCCCTCCCGGTTGTCCGCCCGCAGACCGCCGTTCATGGCGCGCACGAGTTGCGCGCACAGCACGAGGCCCAGCCCCAGCCCCGAACCCGCGGGCTTGGTGGTGACGAAGGGCTCGAACAGCTTCGGCACCACGTCGTCGCGGATGCCGGGGCCGGTGTCGCTCACCGTCAGCACCGCGCGGCCGTCCTCGCTGAGCCGCCCCTGCAGGCGCAGCACGCGCTGCGGCATGTGCTCCATGGCCTCGATCGCGTTGCGCATCAGGTTCACCAGCACGCTGCCGAGCGCGGCCTCGTCGGCCATCACGGCGAGCTGCGGCGGCTCGATGTCGACCTCGACCTGCACGCCGTGCTTCTGCTCGGCGCCAGCGACGATCACGCGCGCATCGTCGATCGCGGCGGCCAGCGCCACGGGCGAGGGGCCGAGCTGGTTCTTGTGCGAGAAGGTCTTGAGCTGCGCGGTCAGCCGCGCCAGGCGGTCGACCATGTCGCGGATGCGCTTGAGGTTGCCGCGCACCTCGTCGTGGCGTTCGTGGTCGAGCAGGATGGCCGCGCTCTCCGACAGCGTGCGCATCGCGGTCAGCGGCTGGTTGAGCTCGTGCGCGAGGCCGGCCGACATCTGGCCCAGCGCGGCCATCTTGCCGGCCTGCACCAGCTCGTCCTGCGCGGCGCGCAGCTGCGCGGTGCGCGCC
>NZ_JBZAYE010000839.1:0-2654 GCF_058244205.1 Variovorax sp. 20P10.2.4 | reverse complement strand
GGCCGCCGCCCACGGTGGGCACGGCCGACATCAGCGCCACGCTGTAGGGATGCAGCGGCTGCGCGAAGAAGACGCGCCGCGGCGCGCGCTCCACGATCTGGCCCAGGTACATCACGGCGATGTCGTCGCAGATGTGCTCGACCACCGCCATGTCGTGCGAGATGAACAGGTAGGTCAGGCCCAGCTCGCGCTGCAGCCGCGCGAGCAGGTTGAGGATCTGCGCGCGGATCGCGATGTCGAGCGCCGACACCGGCTCGTCGCAGACCACGAGCTCGGGATTGGTGGCGAGCGCGCGCGCGATGTTGATGCGCTGGCGCTGGCCACCCGAGAACTGGTGCGGAAACAGCTGCTGCTGCTCGGGCCGCAGGCCCACGGCCTCGAACAGCTCGGCCACGCGGCGCGTGCGCTGCTCGGGCGTGCCCACCTGCATCAGGTCGAGCGGCGCGCGCACCGCGGCGCCGGCGCGCTCGCGCGGGTTGAGCGAGGAGAACGGGTCCTGGAAGATGATCTGCATGCGCGTGCGCGAACGGCGCAGCGCCTCGCCCTCGAGCGCGCCGAGGTCGGTGTCGCCGAGCCGGATGCGGCCACCGGTCAGCGGCGACAGCCGCATCACGGCGAGCGCGGTGGTGGTCTTGCCCGAGCCCGATTCGCCGACCACCGCGAGCGTGCGGCCACGGCGGATCTCGAAGGACACGCCGTCCACCGCCTTCACCACCTCGGGCTTGCGGCCCCAGCCGGCCCTGGCGCGCGGGAAGTGCACCTGCAGGTCGTCGACCGCGAGCAGCGTGTCGGTCGGTTCGATCAGGCTCATGCGACCTCCTCCGCCAGCGCCTCGGCATGCAGCCAGCAGGCCGCGCCGTGCGCGGTGCCGCCATCGCCCTCGCCGGCCAGCGCGAACATCGGCGGCACCTCGTGCGCGCAGCGCGGCATGGCGTGGCGGCAGCGCTCGCGGAAGGCACAGCCGCTGCCCAGTTCCCAGATCGAGGGCACGACGCCGGGGATCTCGGCCAGGTCCTCGCGCGTGTCGTCGTCGAAGGCCGCGCTGCTGCCGAGCTCGGGCAGGCAGTCGATCAGGCCGCGCGTGTAGGGATGGCCGGGCGCGGACAGCACCTGGTCGGCGCTGCCCTGCTCGATCACGCGGCCCGCGTACATCACCATCACGCGGTCGGCCATCTCGGCCACCGCGCCCATGTCGTGCGTGATCAGCAGGATCGCCGTGCCCTTCTCGCGCTGCAGCTCGCGCAGCAGATCGAAGATCTGTGCCTGCACCGTCACGTCGAGCGCGGTGGTGGGTTCGTCGGCGATCAGGATGTCGGGCCGGCAGGCCAGCGCCATCGCGATCATCACGCGCTGGCGCATGCCGCCCGAGAGCTGGTGCGGATACTCGTCCACGCGCCGCTCGGGCGCGGGGATGCCGACCTGACGCAGCATCTCGATGGCGCGTTCGCGCGCGGCCCGCGCATCGAGGCCCGCATGCAGCCGCAGCGATTCGCCGATCTGGTCGCCCACGCTGAACACCGGGTTCAGCGAGGTCATCGGCTCCTGGAAGATCATCGAGATGCGGTTGCCGCGCACCTCGCGCATGCGTGCGTCGGTGGCGCGCACCAGGTCCTCGCCCTGGAACAGCACGCGTCCGTCGCGGATGCGCCCCGGCGGCGAGGGAATGAGCCGCAGCAGCGCGAGCGCGGTCATGCTCTTGCCGCAGCCCGACTCGCCGACCACGCACAGCGTCTCGCCGGCGCGCAGCTCGAAGTCCACGCCGTTGAGCACCAGCGCCTGGCCGCGCCGGGTCCGGAATTCGACGTGCAGGTCCTGCACGCGCAGCAGTGCCTCGCTCATCTCAGCGCTCCCTCAGCTTGGGGTTGAGGGCATCGTTGAGGCCGTCGCCGATCAGGCTGACCGCGAGCACGGTGACGAAGATCGCGGCGCCCGGAAAGGCCACGGCCCACCAGCACGACAGCACGTACTGGCGGCTCGAGCCGATCATCAGGCCCCAGCTCATCTGGTTGGGATCGCCCAGGCCGAGGAAGGACAGCCCGGCCTCGAACAGGATCGCCGCGCCGATCGCCAGCGTGGCCGACACCACCAGCGGCGGCAGCGCATTGGGCAGGATCACCTTCCAGATGATGCGGGCGTCGCGCGCGCCGATGGCGCGCTCGGCGCGCACGAACTCCAGCCCGCGGTACTTGAGGAACTCGGCGCGCGTGAGCCGCGCGGTGCCGGTCCAGCTCACGACACCGATGGCCAGCGTGACCGTGACCAGCGTGGGCGAGAACAGCGTCACCACCACCATCGCGAACAGCAGCGCGGGCAGCACCTGGAAGAACTCGGTGATCTTCATCAGCACCGCGTCGACCTTGCCGCCGTAGTAGCCGGCGAAGGCGCCGAGCGTGATGCCGATCAGCACCGACAGCAGCGCCGCCACCGCACCCACCAGCAGGGTGGCGCGGCCGCCGTAGATCAGCGCGGTGAGCACGTCGCGTCCGAGGTAGTCGCTGCCGAGCCAGGCCTCCTCGCTGAACGGCGGCGTGAGCGGCGCGGCCTTGATCTCGAAGGGATCGGCCGGATAGAGCCAGGGGCCGGCGATCGCGACCGCGAGCACGATCAAGAGCAGCACCATGCCGGCGATGGCCGCGGGGTTGCGCAGGAACATG
>NZ_JBZAYE010000838.1:0-2661 GCF_058244205.1 Variovorax sp. 20P10.2.4 | reverse complement strand
GCGCTGCTGCCGTCAGTGCGGCCCTGGGCGCTGCCGAGCACCCAGGGGCGCCGCGACGGCGGCAGCAGGAAGCCGTCGCGCGCCACCATCGGCGCGGGAAAGTCGACGATCTCCAGCGGCACCCGGTAGACGCGCTGCGCCAGATGCACGATGGCGCTGGCCGCCAGCCCGCGGCTCAGCAGCGCATCGGCGGCGGTGTCGTCGACCACGAAGGCCACGCGCACGCTGCGCGCCGGGCCCGGCGGCATGGCGCAGTACAGAGCGAGCTGCGGATCGACCTCCATCGGCTCGATCGGCCCGACCCAGGGGCCGGCGCGCGGAAAACGCACCTCGTGGTTCGGATGCGGGCTCGCCGGCGGGAGCGCCTCATCGCTCTCCGACGGAGAGAGGGCCGGGCCGTGCGCCTCCGCCTCCCAGGCCTGGTTCAGCAAGGCGGCCAGCCGCTCGTAGGGACTGGCCTCGCCGCCGACGCGATCCATCGCCGCCTGGCCGATCAGCGGATCGAGGTGGCCATAGTCCACGAGCAGGTCGCACATGTGCGGCGGCTGCCCGTCGGCCGCCTTGCCGAACAGCGGCACCCATTCGGGATGGATCTGCGCGAACTGCAGCGACGAACGCAGCGCCCCTTCCTTGTCGAACAGCTCGTTCTCGCAGCCGTGCACGAAGCGCACCGGCAGCGCCATGTGGCGCGCGATCGCGCTGTCGTTGGCGTAGACGTTGAAGCCGTCCTCGCTGACCAGCCGCTCGTACTCCACGAAGCGCGCCGCATGCGCGAACACGCGCACCGAGGCATTGCCGAACAGCTTGGGCAGTTCGCGGTGGGTTCGGGCGTTGAGGTTGCGGTGCTTGAACAGCTCGGCGTCGAGGAAGCGCACGCGCCTGCAGGTCGCACAATCGTCGTCGTGCGGCCGGCCCAGCGTGCCTTCGCCTGGGCAGTGCTCGCCGGGCGGCACCGGCAGCGCCGCGAACAGGCGATCGACCAGCGATTCGACCAGCGACTCCACCGGCCCGCGCACCGCCAGCGGCACCGTGGTGCGGCCCGCCAGGTTGCGGATGAAGGCCGGCAGCCAGGTCTTGCCCTGCGAGGAGCGCGAGCCCACCGTGAACAGGTGCGTCTGCGCGCTCACCAGGCCCGCGAGTTTCGGCAGCAGCGGGCGCACGCCGGTGGCCGACACGTAGCCGGCGCTCTCGATGGGATACGACAGCCGCCCCGCCAGCAGCGCCATCTGGAAGGCCGCCGCGCCGAGGCACTGGCCGAAGGCATGGAGCTGCAGCGGCAGCCCGGCCTCGGGTCCGACGACCCGGTCACGCTCGCTGCGCAGCAGGTCGAGCACGAAATCGACCGCCTGCGGAATGTCGATCATCGCGACCTGGTCCGCGGTGCCCGGCTCCTGCGAGGCCCGCGAGCGCGGGCTCAGCCGGGTGTCGAGCACCCAGACCTCCCAGCCGAGGCTGTAGAGATACTCGGCGAAGTTCTGCGTCGTGCCCTTGAAGGTGAAGGTGTGGCCCGACATGCCGAAGGCATGGGTCAGCAGCACCGAGCGCGCGCGCCGCACGGGCACGCCGCACCACGTTCCGCCCACGAATTCCGGCAGCCCGTCGGCGGCAGTCCGCCGGTAGCGCCACAGCCGGAGCTGCACGTTCTCCACCGCCTCGGTGCCGTCGTCGCTCGACGAGCGGCCGCGCCGCACCCACAGTGAATGCGCCTGCGGATGGACGTCGCCCTGCGTGCTGCCGCAGGCTTCGCCGCGCAGCTTCAGGTCCTCGGGGCTGGCGATGTCGACCAGCGGACTGCCGCTGTAGTCGGGCAGCCGGAAATCGAGCATGCGCGTCTGCAGCGCGAAGCGCGCGAGCAGCGCCGGATAGGCCACCAGCGTGCCCATCGCCGAGCTGGCGTCGGCGCCGCCGAGCAGCTCGATCGGCGTGTCGCGCACCGCGCGCGCCACGTCGAAGGCGAAGTGCGCTTTCGCAGCGCGGTTGCGCCACGGCGACCACCACGGCGCGGGCCGGTCGTCGGCATCGAGCGTGATGACCGGGCAGGTGAGCTGGGTGAACAGGTCGGGCCGCAGGTCGGCCGGCGTGACCTTGCCCGGCCGGTCGGCCGCCCACCCCCACTGCCACAGCCGCTGCGCGCCATGCACCACGAGCTGCGGCCAGCTCGCGGCATAGACGACCTCCTTGGTGCCGCGCAGCCGCAGGCGCCGGACCGGATCGGGCCGGGGCATGCCGTCGGGGCGCAGCGTCAGCTTGAGGTCGTATTCCACGTGCCGGATCTCGGTGGCGGCCCACCAGGCCCAGAACATGTTGCGGCTGCGCTCGAGCGTGATCTCGGTGTCGCCGCGCCGCCAGTCGAGGTAACCGCGCAAGGTGAACCAGGTCAGCACCGTGCGCGGCAGGCTGGCGATGCGCCGCAGGGTCGCGAGCGGACCGCCAGGCTCCACCGCGAGGATGGAGACCGCGCCGCCGCGGATCTTGTAGTTGACGAAGCGCTCGCTGGCCGGCCTGGCATCCGGGGCCGCACCCTCGACCAGGGGTTCGAAACGCAGCAGCCCGCGCACGCCCGTGAAGCGATGCCGCGCATCGTTCCACAGCTGCTGCCAGTCGAAGGTGTGCATGCTGACCACCATGTCGCAATCGGCCGTCGGCGTGCCCAGCATGCGG
>NZ_JBZAYE010000837.1:0-2685 GCF_058244205.1 Variovorax sp. 20P10.2.4 | reverse complement strand
CGTCAGCAGGAACACGCCGTAGATCGTCGGCAGCGCCGACCAGCCGAACCACGCGCCCGCCACCGCGAAGGCCTTGAAGTCGCCGTGGCCCATCGCGTCCTGCCCGGTCTGCCGCCGTATCAGCAGGGTCGCGAGCCAGGGCACGAGGTAGCCCGCCGCGGCACCGATGACCTGCGCGGCGGCGTTGCCGGTGTACGCGTGGTACAGCAGGCCGATCCAGAGCAGCCGGTAGACGATCCAGTCGGGCAGCACGCGGTGCCGCAGGTTGATCGCCGTGAGCAGCACCCAGCCCAGCAGCAGGATGCACAGGAAGGTGGTCTGCAGCGACACGCCGCGCGCCAGCGCCAGCCCCAGGCACAGCAGGGCGCCCGATGCGATCAGCGCGATGCGGCTCTTGCGCGGCAGTTCGAGGTCGTCGGGCGAAGCGAGCAGCGGCCGGTAGTTCTGGTGGTCGAGGGCCCAGACGCGGTGCAGCTCGAGCGGAATGCGGCGTATCCATGGCAGCAGCAGGCCGGCCGTGGCGGCGCCGCCGGCGATGGCATAGGCAACGAGGAATCCGATGTCGTCTGTGGGCATGGCGAGGCGGTGTTCGAGAAAAGGGGAGTGGGTCGTCAGGCCATGACGTCGATGCCCGCGGCATGCAGGCCATACACGGCCAGCGCGAGCAGCCAGGAGAACGCCATGCCGAAGAACAGCAGCAGGCCGAGCTGCGTTGCCAGGGGTGGCCAGCGCTTCATCAGCGGCGTGCGCTCCAGCAAGGCCTGCAGCAGGAAGCTGCCGTTGCTGCCCGGAAACGGCAGCAGGTTGACGGCGGCGAACTTGGCGGCGACGAGCGCGAGCAACGTCGGGAACGGCGAGGCGGTCGCGACATCGCTCGCCGACCGCAGCAGGCGCTGCGCCTCGCCGAAGGGCTCGAAGCCCCCCGCGATGCATTGCGCGAACCCGCTGGCGAAGGTCGCCAGGCCCTCGGACTGCAGCACCGCCACGGCCAGCACCAGCAGCGCGAACGGGCCGGCCGCGCCGATCGCCAGCCGGGTCGCGAGCGGCTGCAGGTCGAGGGCGTCATGCGCCTTGCCCGCCTCGACCGGTTCGGTGCGCGTGTCCTTGAGGATCAGCTGGCCGCCGACCGGCAGCGTCCTGATCCGCAGCCGGCCCGCGTGCAGCAGCGTGGGGCCGAGGCCGTAGCTGAACTCGCGGATCGGGATGCCGAAGCGTGTGGCTGCGAGGGCGATGGCGCCGAGATGGATGGCGACACAGAGCGCGACGGCGAGGAGGAGCCAGTGCATGCCGTATCGATCCGGCCGCTCACCAGGGGCGCAGTGCCAGCACGATCTCCGACGGCACGGTGCCATCGTCGGTCAGCGGCAGGCGGCCCGTTTTCTGGATGGCGCGCAGCGCGATGGCATCCCATTCCTTCACACCGCTGGCCTTGGACAACCTGGCGCCGCTGATGAGGCCGTCGGGCGTGAGGCTCACTGTGTACTCGGCGACGGGATTGCCTGGAACACTCTTGGTGAGCACGATGTTGGGCCGGATCAAGGCGTTGACCCGCGCGCCGTAGCTCGAGGACGACGCGGCCGGCGGAACCACTGGCTTGCCCGCGGCCGTTGCGGTCGCGCGGGTGGGATCGGTGGGGTCAAGCCTGAAATCGATCGTGGCCTGGTACCACTCGTTCGGGCCGCTCTCCGGGTAGTTCCTGGTCAGCACCCTTGCCATGCGCACCGCGTCGAGCGCCGCGTTGTCCAGGCGCTGGAAGCCGGACCCGCGCAGCACGATCATTTCGACGACCTCGCCTGCCGGACCTGTCCGGATTCTGAGCGTGACCGTGCCCTTCTCGCCCAGCCGCTTCGATGTGGCGGGGTAGATGGGGTACGGCGGGTGCGTGTATCGCGCCTCCTGCGGATCATGCGTCGCCGTGATGAGCTCGGGTGCCGGGATCGCATTGGCTCCGATGCCCGAGCCGATGGATGGCGCCGGCACGCTCGCCCGAGCGGTGCGCGGGGCCTGCGTTCTGGCGATGTCGGTGGGCGGTTCTTCCTTCCAGTTGAATGCCGCCTTCAGCAGCGCGAACACCAGCACGCCCACGAAGAAGATCGCGAACCACACCGTCAGCCGCGATGCGCTGATCGAGCCGCTGTGCGCGCTCGCGGCCGAGGGATGGCTCTGGAGCGTGCCGCGCGAGAGTTTCGCTTCGCGCTCGCGCCAGGCCTCGATGTTCGAGATGTCCATCGTCAGCCGCAGCCAGGTCGGATAGGTGGCGGCCGCATGCATCACCCGCCCCAGGCCCAGCGCCAGCGCCTGCGGTCCGGGATCGGCGGTGCGGCGCAGCAGCTCGAGGTAGTGCCGTTGCGCATCGCGGTCGTCGGGCGCCTGCTGCCCCTGCGCATCCTGCTCGACGATCGCGCGGTCCACCACCTGCCCGGCCTGTCCCAGCCGCAGCAGCCGCGCCGAGTCGGTGCGCCAATCGAAGAAAACGAGCGAGGCCTCGAACAGGTGCTCGTGGCCGGGCCGCCAGCCGCAGGCCAGCAGGTGGGCGATGTTGGCCTCGAACAGGAAGCGTGCATCCATGTCGAGCAGGCGCGGGTCCTCGAGCGTGTGTTCGAGCAGCGCGGTGGCTTCGGGGACGCTGCGCAGCGGCTCCTGCTGCAGCCGGGTGTCGAGCGCGACGAGGATGTCGCGCACGGG
>NZ_JBZAYE010000836.1:0-2691 GCF_058244205.1 Variovorax sp. 20P10.2.4 | reverse complement strand
CGCGGCGAAGGTGGCCGCGGTGCGCGCCGCCATCGCCGACGGCAGCTTCAAGGTCGACTCCGGCGCCATCGCCGACAAGCTCCTGGCCAACGCCCAGGAATTCCTGAGCCGCGCAAGGAACTGATGCCATGCCCGATACCCGTGCTTCCGCCGAGATGCTGCTGAGCGAGGTCGAGGACCAGCTCGACCGGGTCGATGCCGGCCTGCGCTGCGACCAACCCTCGGACCTGCTGCAGGCCAGCGGCGAGCTGCGCCGCTGCGCCACCGGTTTCGCGCGCGCCCTCGAGGCCGCGCTGTCGGCCGAGGCGCTCGACGCCGAATTCCGCCGCCGCATCGAGGCCGTGGCCCAGCGGCTGTCGAACCAGCGCGACAGCGTGGCGCGCCGCACCGTCATCGTCGACCGCAGCCTGGCCTCGCTGCTGGGGCCGCGCCCCAATGCCACCTACACCATGCCCGGCGAGCGCAGGGTGTTCGCGGGCCTGCGCTCGGCCTCGATGCCGGCGCACTGACGACCAAGGCTACGAAGGCTTCGGCGCGCGCTCGAAGCGGTAGAACAGGTTGGGTTCCGACAGCAGGTAGAGCCGCCCGTCGGGCCCGACCGCCACGCCCTCGGGCTGCGGCACCTTGCGCTGCAGGCCGCCGAAGCCGCGCCACAAGGGCAGCATGCTGATCGGGCGCCCGTCGGGTGCGTACTCCACCACCAGCGCCGACTCGTCGCTCAGCAGCAGCAGGTGGCCGGTCGCATCGTGCAGCGTGACCGACGACAGGTCGCTCATGAACAGCGAGGACGCGCGCGAGGACTGCCATTCGCTGATGTCGATGTTGAAGCCGCTGGAAGTCGTGTCGGGGTCGAGCCCGGTGATCACCAGCACGCGCATCGGCAGCTTCTCGCGCACCACGTACAGGCGCTTGTGCACGCCGTCCCAGGAGATGCCCTCGAAGCTGCTGTTGTGCAGCCGGTCGATGCCGATGCCCAGGCTCGGGCGGCCGGCCACCGACACCTGCCGCGTGTCGCGCCCGATCTGCACCCAGTACATGCGGTGGCTGTCCTCGTCGGAGATCACGTAGCGCTCGCCCTGCACGTAGGTGATGCCTTCGGGATCCTTCACCCCCTCGAGCCCGATCACGCGCAGCAGCCGGCCCTCGGTGTCGAGTTCGGCGATCTGCGGCGGGCGGTTGATCACCGTGAACAGGGTGCCGGTCTCGGTGTTGAAGGTCAGGCCCGAGGCATTGCGCGTCAGGCCCTGGATCGGCAGGCCCTCGACCGCCACCCGGTAGTCCGGCAGCCACAACGCGTTGTTCGCCCATTGCGCCGCGCCCAGCGTGGTGCTGAGCCAGTAGTAGCCGAGCGCGGGCACCTTGAAGTACCAGCCGAAGGCCACGCCGAATGCGAGCACGATGGCCAGGAACAGGGTCTTGCGGGATCTGGCTCGGGTCATGCGGGCGGAGTCTAGCGTTCAGACCACCGAGAGCAGCCAGTCGAGCAACTGGCGCTGCCGGCCCGCGGCCGGCTTCTGCGGCGAAAGCAGGAAATAGCCCGAGCCGTCCGCGACGAAACCCAGCGGCGCGGCCAGCACGCCGCTCGCGAGGTCGTCGCAGACCAGGTGCCAGGGCCCGATCGCCACGCCGAGCCCGGCGACCGCCGCCTGCAGGCTGAAATAGAAATGCTCGAAGACCTGTTCCCTGCCGCCGGCGCCGGCCGATGCGCCTTGCAGCTGCATCCACGACGGCCAGGCCTGCGGCCGCGTGCGCGTGTGCAGCCGCACCGCGTCGCGGCGCAGCGACGGGCCCGCGCCGCCGGTGTCGAAGAAGGCATCGACCCGGCCCGGGCTGCACACGGGGCCGACCTTCTCCTCGAACAGCGGCTGCGCCTGCACGCTCGCGGGCCACTCGAAATCGTTGCGCCGGATCGCGAGGTCGATGCCGCCGTCGAAGGCGAACGGTCCGCCGCCCGCCACCAGGTGCACGGCCGCGTCGGGATGGCGCGCCTGGAAACTCGGCCAGCGCGGAATCAGCCAGCGCATCAGCAGGGTCGGCTCGCACGAGAGCACCAGCGGCGCCTCGCGCGCCGAGTGCCGCAGCTCGCGCGTGGCTTCCTCGATCAGGCCGAAGCCTTCGTCCACCGCGCGCTGCAGCCGGCGCCCGGCCTCGGTGAGGAAGACGCCGCGGTTGCGCCGTTCGAACAGCGCCAGGCCCAGGTCGTCCTCGAGCATGCGCACGGCGCGGCTGACCGCGCCATGGGTCAGGTGCAGGCTGTCGGCGGCCTGGCTGAAGTTCTGGGTCCGGGCCGCGGCGGCGAAGCAGCGCAGCGCCATCAGCGAGGGCAGGCGCGAGGGGTTTTTCCGTGAGCCAGGCTCACCGTCGGTGTCAGCAATCATCGTTTGTCCTGGGGCGGGCATCTGCATAGATTAGAGCGTCCGGTCCCGCCGTTCCCCGATATCCCCATCATGCAAGAACTGTCAGCCCAACTCACCCAGCCCGCGCCGCCCGAGCGGCTCGCGCTGACGATGGGCGATCCCTCGGGCATCGGCCCCGAGATCGTGGCCCGCACCTTGCTGAATGCCGAGTGGGCCCGGCGCTGCGTGCTGGTCGGCGATCCGCGCGTGATGCGCCAGGCCTTCGAGGCCCTGGGCGCCGGCGCGAGGCTGCGCGTGGCGGCGTCGATCGACGACATGGCGCACGAGGTGGGCA
>NZ_JBZAYE010000835.1:0-2696 GCF_058244205.1 Variovorax sp. 20P10.2.4 | reverse complement strand
GCCAGGGCCTGGGCCTTGGCACGCGACATGGTCGGCACCACCACGCTGTTCACGCGCGAGCCGGCATTGACGTTCTGGTCGGGCGCATGGGCCGCCGCGACGGCGGCCTGGCGCACCGACTCCCGCGACAGCGTCGAGACCAGCGGATCGGCGCCGCGCGAGCCGTGCACCACGTTCTGGTCGGGTGCGCGCGCCGTGGCAACGGCCTGCGCCGCGACCGCGTCGCGGTCGAGCAGGCCGGCGCCCTGGTGGACGCCGTCGTAGCTTTCGGCCTGGGCCGCGAAGGCGGCGGCGCCGAGGGTCAGGGTGCAGAGCAGTCGGGAAAGGGGTCGCATGGCAGTGAGCTCCTGGGGAGGGAAGGAATCCGAACGGGCCGGGGCACGTTCGGGCTGGGCTCACTGTAGAAATCGTGCTTTATGCGTTCTTTATGCGAGAGTTAACCCAGCGTTAAGGCGAAGGCAGGTGCACCCGCGCGATCAGGCCGCGCACCCGGCCCTCGTCGTCGCTGCGGTTGATGAGCTCGATGCGCATGCCGTTGCGCTGCGCGGCCATCTGCGCGATCGCCAGGCCCAGGCCGCTGCCCTCGGCCGCGGTGCCCGGCACGCGGTAGAAGCGGTCGAACACGCGCGCCAGCGCCTCGGGCGGAATGCCCGGCCCATGGTCGATCACGTCCAGCACCGGCCGGCCGTCGACCACGTGCAGCAGCACGTCGACCACGCTGCCTTCGGGCGCATGCCGCAGCGCGTTGTCGATCAGGTTGTCGAACAGGCTCAGCAACTCGGTGGGGGGCGCGGTCACGCTGGCGCTGGTGCGGCCATCGAAGCCGATGTCGATGCGGCGCCGGTCGGCGATCACCAGGAGGCGCGCGATGCTGTCGCGCACCGCCGAGGCGGCGTCCTGCGGCAGCGCCGCCTCGAGCGGATCGCCGCCTTCCTGCTGCGACATGCGCAGCAGCTGCTCGATCAGGTGCTGGGCGCGCGTCACGCCGCCCTTGAGCTGCAGGTAGTGCTCCTCGGCGCTCTCGCCGGGCACCTCGGCGCGCATGTTGTCGAGCTGCAGCCCCAGCGCCGCGATCGGCGTGCGCAGCTCGTGCGCCGCGTCCTGCACGAAGCGCCGCTGCGCGGCGAAGGCCTGGCGCAGCCGCCCGAGCAGGCTGTTGAAGGCCTGCACCAGCGGCGCGATCTCGTCGGGCACATGGGACACCGACAGCGCCGACAGGCTGCGCTCGTCCTTCGCCGCCACGTCGAGCGCCACGCGGCGCAGCTGGCGCGCCGAGGTCCAGACCACCAGCCACAGCACGGCCAGCGACAGCGGCAGCAGCAGCGCGATCGGCATGGCCGACTGCAGCGCGCGCCGCTCGACCAGCGTGCGCACGAAGCCGCCGTTCTGGATCACCTGCACGCGGAAGTTCCCGCCGTCCGCGCCCGGGTCGGTGGCATAGACGCGCCAGATGCCGGTGTCGCCCGGCGCGAGGCGCACGGTGTGCAGCCCCGGCCGCGGCTGCAGGCCGATCGCGAGCTGCGGCCGGGAACTGGCCAGCAGCCGGCCGTCGGCGCTCCAGACCTGGATCACGAAGCTGCCGCGGCTGTAGAGCGTGGCCTCGTCGGTGGGCTTGAGCACCGGCAGGTTCTCCTTGCCGGCATAGGACTCGGCCAGCATCTGCATCTGGTCGTCCTTGAAGGTGACGATCAGCCGGTCGTAGCTGGTGTAGGTGAACCAGGCCACTCCGAGGGCCGCCGCCACGTGCACCAGCACCAGCCACAGCAGCAGCTTGTTGCGCAGCGAGCCCGGCGAGTACCAGGGGCGCTTCGGGGCATCGATCATGGCGCTCATGAATCCACGATGCGCCAGCCGAGCCCGCGCACGTTGCGGATGGTGTCGGCACCGAGCTTGCGGCGCATGTTGTGGATGATCACGTCGACCGCGTTGCTCATCACCTCCTCGCCCCAGCCGTAGATGCGGCTCTCGAGCTGCTCGCGCGAGAGGATGGCGCCGGGCCGCTCGAGCATGGCGTGCATCAGCGCGAACTCGCGCGCGGTGAGCGTCTCGCGCGTGCCCTTGTAGAGCACCTCGCGGGTCGTGAGGTCGAGCTGCACGTTGCCGCTGCCGACGATGGAGTTCGAGGCGCCATGGCGTCGCCGCGTGATCGCGCGCATGCGCGCCAGCAGCTCGGGCAGCTCGAAGGGCTTGGTCAGGTAGTCGTCGGCCCCGAGGTCCAGCCCCTCGATGCGCTGGCCCAGGGCCGCGCGCGCCGTCAGGATCAGCACCGGCGTGTCGTCCCGGAGGCTGCGCGCGCGGCGCAGTACCTCGATGCCGTCGGCCTTGGGCAGGCCCAGGTCGAGCAGCACGCAGTTGTAGTCGCCATCGGCCATCGCGCTCTGCGCGAGCAGGCCGTCGCGTACCCAGTCCACGGCCCAGCCCGAGCGCTCCAGGCCGCGGACCAGGCTCTTGCCGATCATCTCGTCGTCTTCCACAAGCAGTGTGCGCACGCAGGGCTCCCGTTGGTTCGCCAACGCGACAGTACCGTAGCGCCCCATCGTTAGGGAAGCGTTAAGCCGGCATCCGGCCGGCGGCGCTCACTGCGGCGGAATGCCGGCCTTGGCGACCACCTCGCTCCAGCGCCGGATCTCCTGCTCGACCATGGCCTTCATGCGGGCCGGCGAGGAGGGCGCGGGCTCGCTGCCGAGCGCGGCCAG
>NZ_JBZAYE010000834.1:0-2702 GCF_058244205.1 Variovorax sp. 20P10.2.4 | reverse complement strand
CGGCGGCCCCGGTGCGCAGCGCCACCAGCGAGGGCACGCGCTCCTATGCCGCGCCGCTGCTGACGATCGGCAAGGGCGAGCAGGCGGCGAAGGACATCCCGCAGTCGGTCAGCGTGCTCACGCGCCAGCGGCTCGACGACCAGGGCCTCGTCGACCTGCGCGACGCGGCCAATGCCGTCACCGGCGTGGTCGGCGTGAAGGGCGTGGGACCGGGCATGGTGCTGTCGTCGCGCGGCTTCCAGATCGACGCCTGGCAGTACGACGGCGTGCCGGTGCCGCGCAACTGGTATTCGCTGGGCAACTGGGCCACCGAGGCGCTGGTGTTCCACGACCGCCTCGAGGTGCTGCGCGGCGCGGCGGGCCTGCTGCAGGGCACGGGCAGCCCGGGCGGCGCCGTCAACCTGGTGCGCAAGCGCGGCCAGGCCGAGAAGACGCTGGTGCTGACCGGCAAGGCGGGCAGCTGGAACCACTACGGCGCGCAGCTCGACGCAGGCGGGCCGCTCAATGCCGAGGGCACGCTGCGCGGGCGCGTGGTGATCGACGAGGACCGCAGCCACTCGTTCACCGATTTCGTCTGGAGCCGCACGCGCTCGCTCTATGGCGCGATCGACTACGACCTGTCGCCGGACACCACCCTCGGCCTGGGCATCAGCCAGATGAAGGGCAGCGGCCGCCCCATGCTGCGCGGCTTTCCGCGCTATCCCGACGGCAGCGACATCGGGCTGCCGCGCTCGGTGTACACGGGCGCCTGGTGGAACCGCCACGACAGCGAGCAGACCACGCTCTATGCCGACCTGGAGCATCGCTTCAACGCAAACTGGAAGCTCAAGGCCTCGGCGCTGCGCATGAACGAGCGCAATGCCTCGCAGCACCAGCGCATGCACGGCAACGTTCAGCCCGACGGCAGCGGGCTGAGCTTCGCCGACTGGGACAACCTGTTCGATTCGAAGAAGGCCGGGCTCGACGTCTACGTGCGCGGCCGCTTCGAGGCACTGTCGCTGGAGCATGACCTGACGGTCGGCGCGAACTACGCCAAGTACACCTCGAAGGACCGCTTCGGCCGCCGCTTCACGAACGGCGGCAACATCTTCGCGCCCGACCACTACCGGCCGGCGCAGAACTACGAGACCATCCTCGCGGCGGGCGGCACCAAGAGCCACACCGAGTACGACATCAGCCAGTCGGGCCTGTACGGCAGCTGGCGCGTGAAGCTCGCGGAGCCGCTGACGGCGATCCTCGGCGCACGCGCGAGCTGGTACGACTACCTCTATGCCGACCGCACCCGCGACACCCGCAGCACCGTGAGTACCAACACGAAGATCACGCCCTACGTCGGCCTGGTGTTCGCGCTCGACCGGCAGTGGTCGGCCTACGGCAGCGTCACCGAGGTGTTCGAGCCGCAGTCCGAGCGCGCGCTGAACAACGAGCCGCTCAAGCCGATCACCGGCCGCAACTACGAGCTGGGCCTGAAGGGCGAGCTGATGGACGGCCGGCTCAATGCCTCGCTGGCCGTGTTCCGCTACGACCACCGCAACCGCGCCGTGACCGATTACGACAACGGCTATGCCTGCGACGACTGGTACTGCTACAAGTCCTCGGGCAAGGTGCGCAGCGAAGGCTTCGAGGCCGAGCTCAGCGGCGAGATCGCGCCGCGGCTGCAGCTCACGGCCGGCTACACCTACAACACGACCAAGTTCCTTGAGGACCCCGACAACCAGGGCCAGGTCTTCAGCCAGTGGACGCCGCGCCACATGCTGCGCGTGTGGAGCGACTACCAGCTGCCGGGCGCATGGAGCCGGCTCAGCGTGGGTGGCGGTTTCACGGTGCAGAGCAGCACGCTGGGCTACGACCGCTCGTTCAAGGTGCCGGGCTTCATGGTCTGGAGCGCGCGCGTGGCCTACCAGGCGACGCCCGAGCTGAGCCTGGCGCTCAACGTCTACAACGTGTTCGACAAGCGCTACTACATCCCGGCCTTCAACGAGGCCAACGGCAACAACAACTATGGCGACCCGCGCAACGTGATGTTCACGGTGAAGTACACGCCCAAGCTCTGAGCCGGCGGCGGAGGGCGAGGGCGCAGGCATCCGTCTAAAATGAGAACAATTCTTATTTGTGCGCGGCAGCCCGGCCGCCAACGCCGTTCGCCGTGTCCGCCATTCCCGCCGCCGAAGCCGACTTCCAGCAAGTCCACACCCTCTACAGCGACCACCACGGCTGGCTTCAGTCGTGGCTGCGCAGGAAGCTCGGCAATTCCTTCGACGCGGCCGACCTGGCGCAGGACACCTTCGCGCGGCTGCTGACCGCGCGCAACCCCGAGGCGATCGCGCAGCCGCGCGCCTACCTCACGAGCGTGGCCAAGAACATCCTGGTGAACTGGTACCAGCGCCAGGCGCTCGAGCGTGCCTACCTCGAGGCGCTGGCCGTGATGCCCGAGCCCGAGGCACCGTCGCCCGAGCAGCGGCTGATCATCCTGCAGACCCTGCACGAGATCGACGCCATGCTCGACAGCCTCAAGCCGGCCGCGCGGCGCGCCTTCCTGCTGTCGCAGATCGAGGGCCTGAAGTACGAGCACATCGCGCGCGAACTCGGCGTGTCGCTGGTCACGGTCAAGCGCTACATGCAGCAGGGCTTCCGCGGCTGCCTGGCGCTGATGGCGTGAGCGCGCTGCCGTCCTCCACCGCCGACGCGCCATCGGCGGCGCT
>NZ_JBZAYE010000833.1:0-2710 GCF_058244205.1 Variovorax sp. 20P10.2.4 | reverse complement strand
GGCGCAGCAGGCGCGGCTGAAGGCCCTCGTCGACGCCGCGCCGGCGCCCTATCAAGACCGGTTCATGAGCGCCGACGAGGCCGGCGCCGCGTCCGCCGACGACAGCGCCGCGCCGTCCGCGCAACCCGAAGGCTTTCGCGCCTGGATGACCGAAAGCCGCATCGGCTTCGGCGCTGCGACGAGTTCCGGCGCCGGGCGGCGGCGCGCGGTGGAGTTCGGCCAGCGCATCGAGTACCGCCGCGAGACGCTCAACCACGGCGAGTTCCTGCTGCAGGCCGACGGCCGCCGCTGGAACGGCGACCGCCAGGCCCAGGGCGGCATCGGCGTGCTGGGCTACGCCGAGGACGCGGGCAGCGGCCGCCTCACGCTGCGCAACCTCGCCTTTCCGCTGACGCCCCGGACCTTCGCCGACAGCGCGCTGGGCGACATCCACAGCGAGCTGACCGAGGGCCTGGCGCGCAATTACCGGCTCTCGCTCGGCAGCAGCACGGTGCGCGGCGCCTCGTTGCGCGTGTTCGACGCCGGCAGCGACTGGCGCGCGGGCTTCGGCATGCGCGGCAGCCTGCGGGGCGGGCCGTATCCGGGATTCGAGCAGAGCCAGGGCACGCTCGGCTGGCTCGGCCTGACGCAGCGCGTGGGCGGGAGCGGCTTCGTCGCCGCGCAACTGAACCGGGCGCGCGACCTTCCGGCCTGGACCCTCGACCCGTTCACGGGCCAAGGCGTCGGATCGCGCCATGTCGAGAGCTGGGCCGGCGCGCTGGGCTGGGGCCGCGAGGTGGAGCGCGACGGCGACTTCAAGGTCCGCGCCACGCTGATCGGCAGCCGCACGCGCTCGCCGACGCCGGGCGTCGCCGTCGGCGATTCGCGCGGGCTGTTCGTCGAGGCCAGCGCACGCCTGGGGCCCTACCGCCACGAGTTCGGCGCTTACACGGCCAGGCCGAATCTCTTCTTCGGCGACCATCTCGTGGCCGACGGCACGCGCGGCGCCTACTGGCGCGTGGACCGCGGCGGCAGCCGCCTGCACTGGGGCGGCGGACTCGAGCACGAGCGCACGCAGGGCGACGCCGCCTTCGGGTTCGCGGGTTCCAGCCGCAGCGGCGCGAACGGCAGCGTCCTGTACCAGTTCGACCGCCATGCCTCGGTCGGCGGCAGCCTGAGCCTGCAGCGCACGCGCTACGACAGCAGCGCGGACACCGCCGCCGGCAGCGACTCGCGCAGCCTCTACGCCAGCGTCTTCCACCAGGCACGCTTCTTCGGCGGCTTGCGCAGCCGCTTCAGCCTGACCGTGCGGCGCAACGAGCTGATCGTGCTCGGCGACCAGGCCGCCACCGGCCACGAATGGCAGTGGGAACAGGACTGGATCGGCGCGGGCCGCGAGACGCTGCGCCCCGAATTCACCACCACGCTCGGCTACGCGCGCGACCGCAGCGGCGGCGTGCCACGCAACTACCCCACGGCCGGCGTGCAGTTCCTGTGCTGGCTCGACAGCGGCTTCCACCTCGGCGGCAACCTGCGCTACACCTCGCAAAGCGGCGGCCTGCACACCAGCCGCGGGCTGTCGGGCTCGCTCACGGCCGAGAAGGCGCTCGCCCGGGGCTGGCGCATCGGCTTCGCGGCCTACTTCAACCAGGCGCGCGCCGCCGTGGCGCCCACCACGAGCCTGGGCCCGCAGCTCTACCGCAGCAACGACCGCAGCGCCTACGTCTACCTGCGCTGGGAGGGCAGCGCGGGCACGCCCTTCCAGACCGCCGGCGTGCGCGACGGCGATGCAGGCGCCGGTGCAGGCAGCGTGGCCGGGCACGTGTTCTTCGACACCAACCGCGACGGCGCGCGGCAGCCCGACGAAGACGGGGCCGCCCACGTGGAGGTCCAGCTCGACGGCCGCTACCGCACCACCACCGACCGCGACGGCCGCTTCGAATTTCCGCTCGTGACCACCGGCCGCCATCGGCTGAGCCTGACGCTCGACAGCGTGCCGCTGCCCTGGGGCACGGCCGGCGACGGCGGCGTGGCGCTCGGCGTTCCGCTGCGCGGCCGGGCCGTTGCCGAGATTCCCCTGACCAAGGTGGGCGAATGAGCAGCGCGCCCCTGCGGTCTTCTCCTGCCCGCTGCTGCTCTTCTTTCTTCATCCATCGAGGCCCTCTCATGAACCCCAGCGCCCTCCCCCACCGCATGCTCGCCCTTTCCGTGGCGGCCTTCTGCCTCGCCACCGGTGGCGAGGCCATTGCCGAGAGCCAGTACGGCGCGGGCACCGGCACCATCACGGCCCAGGCCAAGGTCAACCTCAGCGTGACGGTGCCCAAGCTCATCCTGCTGCGCGTGGGCGCGGCCAACACCGCCGTCGACACGCTGCGATGGAGCTCGGCGCTGGAGATCCCCGCCGTTCCCACGCCGGCCCTGGCCGCCGCCACCAACACCGGCGTGGACTGGAACGGCGCGGCGCCGGCCGCGACCGTTGCCGCCGCGGCCGGCGCCGACACGCTCACCGTCTACGCCTGGACCAATGCCGGCACCGGCACCATCCACTGCGCGCTCGGCGCCTGGAACGCCACGGGCGGCCCGGCCGACGCCGACTTCACCGTGACCGCCGAGGGCACGCTGCCGCACCCGGGCGCGAACCTGGGCGCCTGCGCCTCGACCGCGTTCCCGTCCAACACGGTGGCCACGGGCACCTGGACCTACGCGCTCGGCGGCACGCCGGCCGGCTGGC
>NZ_JBZAYE010000832.1:0-2710 GCF_058244205.1 Variovorax sp. 20P10.2.4 | reverse complement strand
GACCACGAGGTCGAAGGCGATGGTGATGATCATCGGCCCGGCCGCCTGCGCGCCGAGGATGGCCACCAGCAGCGGCACGCCCATGAAGCCGGTGTTCGGGAAGGCCGCCACCAGCGCGCCGAAGGCGGCGTCGTTCCAGCCGATGCGCGCATTGCGCGTGAACGCCACCACGCCGCCCACCACCGCCAGCGCGCTCAGGCCCCAGACCAGCGCGACGCTGCCGTCGAGCAGTTGCCCGATCGGCGTGCCGGCGCCGAAGCGCAGCAGCATGCAGGGCAGCGCGAAGTAGAGGACGAAGGTGTTGAGGCCGGGGATCGCATCGAGCGGGAGGATGCGGGCACGGGCGGCGCCGTAGCCGGCGGCGATCAACGCGAAGAAGGGAAAGGTAACGAGAAAGACGGGCAGCACGGCTCGATTGTCGCCGCCGGCCCCGGCCCTTCGCAGCAGCCTGCCGATGCCCCTTTACGGTGCGTTTACCGCGCTTCCCACATCGCGGTATCGGCCGACGCCGCGGCCCCTGCGGCCCCCGTATCATTGCCCGCTTTCGCGCCCGCCGCGCCCTGCGGCCCCTGCCGGCTCCCCTCCCCCTTTCCATGTCCCACGGTCTCAACCTCGCGCAACAAGAAGCGGTCAACTACATGCACGGCCCCTGCCTCGTGCTGGCGGGCGCGGGCTCGGGCAAGACGCGGGTGATCACGCACAAGATCGCGCGCCTGATCCAGGCCGGGCTCGAGCCCAAGCGGATCGCGGCCATCACCTTCACCAACAAGGCGGCGGCCGAGATGCGCGAGCGCGCCAAGGGGCTGATCGGGCGCGATGCCAAGAAGGTGGTGATCTGCACCTTCCACGCGCTGGGCGTGCGCATGATGCGCGAGGACGGCGCGGTGCTGGGCCTGAAGTCGCAGTTCAGCATCCTCGATGCCGACGACGTGACCAAGATCCTCAAGGACGCGGGCGGCACCAGCGACCTGGCGACCGCGCGCATCTGGCAGTGGACCATCAGCAAGTGGAAGAACATGGGCCTGAACGCGGCCCAGGCCGAGGCCATCGCGGCCGACGACAACGAGCGCATCACGGCCACCATCATGGCGCGCTACGAGGAACGCCTGACTGCCTACCAGAGCGTGGACTTCGACGACCTGATCGGCATGCCGCTCAAGCTGCTGCGCGACTTCGAGGAGGTGCGCAGCAAGTGGCAGTCCACGCTGGGCCACATCCTGGTCGACGAATACCAGGACACCAACGCCACCCAGTACGAGGTGCTCAAGGCGCTGTCGGGCACGCGCGGCCACTTCACCGCGGTGGGCGACGACGACCAGTCGATCTACGGCTGGCGCGGCGCCACGCTCGACAACCTGCGCAAGCTGCCGGTCGACTACCCCACGCTCAAGGTCATCAAGCTCGAGCAGAACTACCGCTCGACCAGCGCCATCCTGCGCGCGGCCAACAACGTGATCGGCCCCAATCCCAAGCTGTTCCCGAAGACGCTGTTCTCCGAACTCGGCGAAGGCGAGCCGGTGCGCGTGGTCGACTGCGACAGCGAGATGCACGAGGCCGAGCGCACGGTGGCGCGCCTCGTGAGCCTGCGCGAGACCTCGAGCCACAAGGAGTTCCGCGACTTCGCGATCCTCTACCGCGCCAACCACCAGGCGCGCGTGTTCGAGCAGGCGCTGCGGCGCGCACAGGTGCCCTACAAGGTCTCGGGCGGCCAGAGCTTCTTCGACCGCGCCGAGATCAAGGACCTCTGCGGCTGGTTCCGCCTGTGGGTCAACAACGACGACGATCCCGCGTTCCTGCGCGCCATCACCACGCCCAAGCGCGGCATCGGCCACACCACGCTGGCGGCGCTGGGCACCTTCGGCAGCCAGTACAAGCTGAGCCTGTTCGAGGCGCTGTTCTCCTCCTCGCTGCCCAGCGTGATGCCCAAGCGCGCGCTCGAAAGCCTGCACGAGTTCGGCCGCTACATCAACGACCTCGAATACCGCGCGCGCCAGACCATGGGCGCCGAGAACGCGCGGGCCTTCCTCGACACCTGGCTCAAGGAGATCGAGTACGAGAAGCACATCTACGACGGCGAGGACAGCGAGCAGGCCGCGGCCTCGCGCTGGACCAACGTGATGGAGTTCTGCGACTGGATGGCGCAGCGCTGCGGCGGCGAGCTCGACGACGCGGCCGGGGTCAACAACACCAGCGAGCCCAAGAGCCTGCTCGAGGTGGCGCAGACGATCTCGCTGCTGTCGACCATCAGCGAGCGCGAGCAGGACCAGAACGTGGTCACGCTGTCCACGCTGCACGCCTCCAAGGGCCTCGAGTGGCCGCACGTGATGCTGATCGGTTGCAACGAGGGCCTGCTGCCCTTCAAGCTCGACGACGACGACGGCCGCCAGCAGCAGGTCAGCGAGAGCACGCTCGAGCGGCTGCAGGAGGAGCGCCGGCTGATGTACGTGGGCATCACGCGCGCGCAGCGCAGCCTCGCGGTGAGCTGGACCAAGCGCCGCAAGAAGGGCCGCGAGATGGTGCTCGCGCAGCCCAGCCGCTTCATCGCCGAGATGGCGCTCGACAAGAGCACCACGCGCGAGGACCCGCGCGAGAAGCTCAAGGCGCTGCGCGCCGAGTTCGCGCGCAAGGCCCAGGAAGGCGCGGCCGCCGCGGCGGCTTCGTCGGCCGCGCCATGAAGCGCCTCGCTCGAGGCCTGGCCCTCGCGGCCCTC
>NZ_JBZAYE010000831.1:0-2720 GCF_058244205.1 Variovorax sp. 20P10.2.4 | reverse complement strand
GCCGGCTTCGACGTGGTGTCGCGCGGCGAGTGGACCGCCACCCTGCCGCTGGGCGTGGTCGCGGCCAACGGCCGCATGCCCTCCGAGCTGGTGATCGACGTGGCCGCCGCGCCCGGCGCTTCGTCCACGCGTCCCGTGGCCTCGGTGTTCTGGAACGACGTGCTGCTGTCGGCCAAGCGCCTGGAGGCCGACGGCCGACCCGAGCGCCTCGATGCGCGCATTCCCGGCTATGCGCTGGGCCTGAGCAACGTGGTGCGCGTGTCCTTCCAGCGCCAGCCCTATTCGAACGACTGCCAGGAGATGCCGCAAGGCTTCCCGGTCAGCGTGCTGCCCACCAGCTTCGTGCGCGCGGGCGACGCGCGACCCGACGGCAGCTTCGTCGGCCTGCTGCCGCTGATGTCGGGCAACCCGCAGGTCGCCGTGCCGCAGGCCTGGCTGGCCGACGCGCCCGCGAGCCTCGCGCGCCTGGTGCGCATGGCCGTGGCCGCCGGCGTGACGCCGGTGCGCTCCGAGCTGGTGGTGACCCAGTCCGGCGCCTTCTCGCCGAGCAAGCCCTTCCTCGCGCTGCAGGTGGCGGTCGACGGCGCCGCCTCGAAGGTCGAGGTCAAGGACGCGAGCCTGCGCATCCACGGCCGCAAGGCGCCGTGGCTCGAGCTCGACGACCTGTCGCAGCTGAGCGCCATCGAGGTGAGCCGCGCCCATGGCCAGGACGGCATGCAATGGCAGCCGATCGGCGCGCGCCCCGTGGTGCCGGCCAAGCCCTTCGTGCTGAACCGCGGCGACATCGCGATGCTCGGCGCCGACGGCCCCGTGAGCTGGCTCGACAGCGGCAATCCCGCGGACGAGAGCGCGCGCCGCGGCGGCGAAGGCGCGTTCTTCGAATGGCGTTCGTATGCCGCCTGGGGCATGCCGGTGATCGGCGTGGCCGTGTTCGCGCTGCTGCTGCTGATCCTGCTGGCCTGGCGTGCGCGGCGCCGCCATGCGGCCAAGTCGCAGCACTGAGGACCCGACCGAAGCCGCATGTTCGAGCTCTACGGACCCTTCCTGCTGGCCGACTACTACCGCGGTCTGGAGATCGTGACCGCGGTCGTCGGCGTGGTGATCCTGCTGTCGAGCATCGACGACCTGTTCGTCGATGCCTGGTACTGGGTGCGCGAGATCTACCGCTCGCTGACCGTGCGCCGCCGCTACCGGCGCCTGACCGCCGCGCAACTGCGCGCGGCGCGCGAGCAGCCGATGGCCATCATGGTGCCGGCCTGGCTCGAGTACGACGTGATCGCGCCGATGCTCGCCAACATGGTGTCGACGCTCGAGTACAAGAACTACGCCATCTTCGTCGGCACCTACCGCAACGACGCGCGCACCATCGCCGAGGTGGAACGCATGCGCCGGCGCTACCGCCAATTGGTGCGCGTGGAGGTGCCGCACGACGGCCCGACCTGCAAGGCCGACTGCCTCAACTGGGTGGTGCAGGCGCTGTTCCAGCACGAGCGCACCATGGGCGAGCCCTTCGCGGGCGTCGTGCTGCACGACAGCGAGGACGTGCTGCATCCGCTCGAGCTCAAGTACTTCAACTACCTGCTGCCGCGCATGGATTTCATCCAGCTGCCCGTGACCTCGCTCGAGCGCCACTGGTTCGAGCTGGTGGCCGGCACCTACATGGACGAGTTCGCCGAGTGGCACAGCAAGGACCTCGTGGTGCGCGAGAGCCTGTCGCGCATGGTGCCCTCGGCCGGCGTCGGCACCTGCTTCTCGCACCGCGCGCTGCAGACGCTGGCCGCGGAGCTCGACAACCAGCCCTTCAACACCGCCAGCCTGACCGAGGACTACGACATCGGCGCGCGGCTGGGCCGGCTCGGCATGAAGCAGATCTTCGGCAAGTTCGACGTCGAGTACGTGACGCGGCGCACCGCCTGGTTCGGCGCGGGCCGCGAGAAGCTCGGCTCGCTGCGCATGCCGCTGGGCGTGCGCGAGTACTTCCCCGACACCTTCCGTACCGCCTACCGGCAGAAGGCGCGCTGGACCCTGGGCATCGGCCTGCAGGGCTGGGAGCAGATGGGCTGGGCCGGCTCGCTGGCCACCAAGTACCTGCTGTTCCGCGACCGCAAGGGCCTGTTCACCGCCTTCGTGGCCATCCTCGGCTATTTGCTGATGCTCAATTTCCTGGTCTTCTTCTTCGCCGACGCCATGGGCTGGTGGACCGTCTACTACCCGTCGATCTTCCAGTCGGGCGGCTGGCTCATGACGGTGATGGAGCTCAATGCCGTGGCGCTGCTGCTGCGCTTCGCGCAGCGCTTCCATTTCGTGTCGGCGCTCTACGGCTGGGAGCACGGGCTGCTGTCGATCCCGCGCATGGTGATCGGCAACTTCATCAACGCCATGGCCGCGGCGCGCGCGTGGAAGCTGTTCCTCTCGCACAAGCTGTTCGGCAAGCGGCTGGTGTGGGACAAGACCATGCACGACTTCCCCTCGGCCGACCAACTGGTGCAGCAGCGCCAGCGGCTGGGCGAGGTGCTGCTGTCGTGGCGCGCGATCGACGAGACGCAGCTCGACAACGCGCTCACGATCCAGCGCGGCACGGGCCGCAAGCTCGGCAGCATCCTGCTCGAGCAGGGCTGGCTCGACGCGGGCACGCTCGAAGAGGCGATCTCGTTCCAGCGCGGCGATTCGGTGCTGGCGCCGCTCGCGCCGCAGGGCGCGCAGGGAGTGCCGGCATGAAG
>NZ_JBZAYE010000830.1:0-2720 GCF_058244205.1 Variovorax sp. 20P10.2.4 | reverse complement strand
GCTCGACCGCGTCTACCCGGCGCGGCATCGCGAGCTTGCGCAGCGCATCACGCAGCAGGGCCTGATCGTGAGCGAGTTCCTGCTCGGCACGCCGCCGCTCACGCAGAACTTTCCGAAGCGCAACCGGCTGATCGCGGGACTCGCGCGCGGCACGCTGGTGGTCGAGGCGGCGCTCGCCTCGGGCTCGCTGATCACGGCGCGGCTCACCTCCGAGCAGGGCAAGGACGTGTTCGCGATCCCCGGTTCGATCCACTCGCCGCAGTCGCGCGGCTGCCACGCGCTGATCCGCCAGGGCGCGAAGCTGGTCGAGTCGGTGGCCGACATCCTCGAGGAATTGCAGCCGCTCGCGCAGCAGCCATCGCCGGACGCCTTCAGGCCGTGGACCGGCGGCACGGACCACGGAGATCCGTTGCTCGAGGCGCTGGGTTTCGATCCGGTGAGTCTCGATGCACTCGGTGCGCGCACCGGCTGGGGCGCCGCAGCGCTGCAGGCCCGCATGCTCGAGCTCGAACTCGAGGGCCAGGTCGCGCGCCTGCCGGGCGGGCTGTTCCAGCGCATGGGCGCGGCCTGAGCGCACGAACGCGCACCACCCGCCACCGTCGCGCACGGCCTCGCGAGCGGCCATCGGTATTTACGCCGATCCTTGCATTTGCACCACGCGTCGCGCCGCATCCATCGTCGTGGGCTATATTGGGCCCATGTTCGAAGTGCTCGTGTTTGTCTACGAAAACTACTGGCGCAGCGATGCCTGCCCTGAACCCGAACAATTGAGCCGCAAGCTCAGCGCCCACGGCTTCGAGGCCGAGGAGATACGCGATGCCTTGCAATGGCTCGATGGCCTGAGCCTCGCCACGCAAGGCGTGCAGCTCACGCGCAACGACGAGGAGGGCCGCAGCGTCACGGTCGCGTTGCGCAGCAGCGCCGAGACCACGCGGCCGCAGTCGCCCGATTCGATGCGCGTGTATTCGCAGGCCGAGCAGGAGCACCTGGGCGCCGAATGCCTGGGCTTCATCCAGTTCCTCGAAGGCTCGAACGTGCTGCCCTGCGACATGCGCGAGATCGTCGTCGAACGCGCGATGGCCGCGCCGGGCGCACCGGTGGCGCTCGACGAGCTCAAGATCATCGTGCTGATGGTGCACTGGAGCACCGGCATCGAGCCCGATGCGCTGGTGCTCGACGAGCTCTGCGAGAACCACGAAGGCCGGCTCGCGCACTGAGCCCTTCGCGAGACGGCCTCTCGCTAGTTCAACAGCCGCTCGGGATTCGCATCGAGCTTCGCGAGCGCCTCGCGCGTGGCGCGCACCGTCAGCGTCTCTTCCTCGGCCGGCACCAGCAGGCCCGCCTGCAGGTAGGACGCGAGCCGCCCGGCCTGGATCAGGAAGCTGCGCCCGTCGGCCGAGGCGAACAGGTGCAGCTGCTTGCGGTCGCTGCGCCAGACGAACTGGACCTGGCTCACGCGGTCGTTGTGGTCGAGCATGAACCAGGTGCCCACCTGCAGCTCGTTGGCCCAGGCCAGCATGTCCTCGGTCGCGCGCGCGCCCGCCGTGTCGGCCACGACCTCGATGGTGCTCGCGTCCACGCCCAGCAGCAGCTCGATGTTGGTGGCGTCGAGCGGCAGGTCGGCGTCGCCGCCGCTGTCGCTCACGAAGTCCTCGAGGTGCGCCAGCCGCTCGGCCATGGCCTCGATCTTGGCCTGCGGGATGGCCTCGGTCTTGAGCATGAAGGCATCGGAGAGCGTCGCGCCGATGGTCTTGATGTAGGCCTCCTGCGGCTCGCCGACGATGCCCAGCAGCGCCATGCCCTGGCGCAGGCGCTGCAGCAGCTGCGGCAGGTCCTGGATCACGCGCGCGCGGTCGGTGCGGCTGGGCTTGGCGCTCGCGGCCCACACCAGTTCCGAAGCCGCGCGCTTGAGCGTCACGGTCTGCTCGTCCTGGCCGCCGTAGCGCAGCGCGGCGATCGCCAGCACCTCGGCCCAGACCTTGAACAGGAACTCGCGGATCTCGTCGCGCACCGGCATGTCGTTGAGCATCTTGCGCAGCTCGATGGTGTACTGGATCGCCATCGTCTCCTTCTGCTCGACCTGCTGCGCCACGCTCATCACGCGCTGCGCGGTGTCGCTCTGCGTGAGGTAGCGGTTGAGGAAGGCGACGAATTCGTCGAACACCAGCTTGAAGACGCGCTGCCCGGTCTCGGGGTACTGCTCGATCACCTGCACCACGCGCTTGATCTCGTTCTCGAGCGCGCTGCCCGAGATCGCGGCCGCGTCGAAGCCCATCACGCACGAGCCCATGCGGTCGATCAGCATGCGCGCGGGATGCTGCAAGGTGCCGAAAAACTCGGGCTCGGCGATGGCCACGCGCAGCACCGGCATCTGCAGCCGCGCGAACCACACGCGCGCCGAGAACGGAATGCGCTCCTCGGCCAGGATGGCCTGGAACATCAGCGCCACGATCTCGACCGTGGCCTTGTCGGCGGTGGTCGGCGCGCGCTTCTTGAGCTCGGTGCTGCGGCGGCGCAGGTCGACCGCGCTCTGCTGGATCATCGTGGCCTGCTCGCCCGCGGCTTCCAGGTACTGGGTGGCGGCCGCGCGGTAGGCGGCCTCGGCGTCGGCGATGGCGCCCGCGAAGGTGCGCGAGAAAGGCCGTGGCGCGCCGAAGTCGACGCTGCCGGCACTGCCGCGGCCGTCGACGCCGATCGACGAGGCCGGCTGCGTGCTGTTG
>NZ_JBZAYE010000083.1:0-18593 GCF_058244205.1 Variovorax sp. 20P10.2.4 | reverse complement strand
CGCCACCAGCGCGAGGCCGTCGCCGTCGGGCAGCCGGCGGTCGAGCACCAGCGCGTCGTAGGGCGTGGCCTCGACATGGCGCGCGCCGTCGGCCAGCGTCGCGGCATGGTCGACCAGGATGCCGCGCCGGTGCAGCGCGGTGAGCAGCACCGAGGCCATTTCGGGTTCGTCTTCCAGCAGCAGGATGCGCACGCGCGTGTTCCTTTCAGGGCGGCGCCGGAGCTCCGGCGTGCCGCACTGTAGGGAGGCTGGATTGCGCGAGTGTTGCGTGCGCGCCCCCCGCGCGACGCAATGCTGGCTCCATGTTGGCGGCCGATGCTGGCGTCAGGCCCGCGGTCGCGGGTCATCTGCCAAGGAGCACCGCATGCATGTCCTTCATGTCCAGACCACCCTGCTGCCGGAGGCGATCGTCCTGGCGCTGTCGCTGATGCTCGCGTCGGTCGCGGCGGCCGAGGTGGTGTCGGGTTTCGACGCACCGCCGCCCGTCTACGACCCCTGCCACGATGGCCGCTACAGCCAGGGCCGCGCGATGAGCTGCGGCGAGCTGTTGCGCCAGCTCGACCGCGAGGAAGCGTTGCGCCGCTCCGAACGCTGGCGCAGCGATCCCTGCCGGGATGGCCGCTACAGCACGGGCCGGCCGATGACCTGTGCCGAGCTGCGCGAGCGGCTGGACCGCCGCGAGCGGCGCCTGCCCCCGTGGCGCGACGAACGGCCCTACGGCCTGGGCGAGCCGCTGCGCGACAGCGGCTGACGCGCGCCGCCGCTCAGGCGATGTGGTCCCACAGGTAGGCGTAGCCCAGCGCGTCCATGAAGGCGGACTGCTTGTTGTCCGAGGCCGCGCTGTGGCCGCCCTCGAGGTTCTCGTAGAAGGCCGTGTCGTGGCCCTGCGCGGCCAGCTTCGCATGCATCTTGCGCGCATGCACCGGGCCCACGCGGTCGTCGCGCGTCGAGGTGGTGAACAGCGAGGGCGGGTACTTGGCGTCGGGCTTCGCGTTCTCGTAGGGCGAGAAGTGGCGGATCCATTCCCACTCCTCGGGCACTTCGGGGTCGCCGTACTCGGCGATCCACGAGGCGCCGGCCGACAGCTGCGTGTAGCGGCGCATGTCGAGCAGCGCCACCTCGCTCACGATCGCGCCGTAGAGTTCCGGATGGCGCGTGAGCATGTTGCCCATCAGCAGGCCGCCGTTGCTGCCGCCCATGGCGCCCAGGTGCGCGGGCGAAGTGATGCCGCGCGCGATCAGGTCCTCGGACACGGCTGCGAAGTCCTCGCTGCTGCGCAGGCGGTTCTGCTGCAGCGCGGCCTGGTGCCAGCGCGGGCCGTACTCGCCGCCGCCGCGGATGTTGGCCACCACGTACACGCCGCCCTGCTCGAGCCAGGCGCGGCCGATGCCGCCGCTGTAGCTGGGCGTGAGCGAGATCTCGAAGCCGCCGTAGGCGTACTGCAGGGTCGGGTTGCGGCCGTTGGCCACCAGGTCCCTGGGCGCGATCTTGAAGTAGGGCACGCGCGTGCCGTCCTGCGAGCGCGCGAAGTGCTGGCTGACCGTGTAGCGCGAGGCATCGAAGAAGCCCGGGCTGTGCTTGAGCGGCTCGGCCTCGCCCTGGCCCAGGGTGCCGATGTAGAGCGTGGTCGGCTGCAGGAAACCGCTCACGGTGAGGAAGTAGTCGTCGCTCTCGTCCTCGTCGATGGCGCCGGCCGCGATGGTCGACAGCGCGGGCGCGCCGCCCAGGCTCTCGCGTTGCCACGGGCCCTTGCCGTCGGCCGGCGGCGTGAGCACCTCGATGCGGTTCACCACGTCGTGCATCGCGTTCACGATCAGGTGATGGCGCGTCCATGAATGGCTGTCGAGCGCGCTGGTGTCGGTGGGCTCGAACAACAGCGTGAGTTCGCGCGCACCGGCCATGTAGTCGTCGAAGTTCGCGGCCAGCAGCGAGCCGGCCTTGTAGCTCGCGCCGCCCACCTCCCAGTCGCTGCGCGGCTCGATCAGCAGCCATTCGCGCGTGATGTCGGTCACCGCATCGTCGGGCACGTCGATCTTGGAGAGCGTGCCGTCGGCCGCGCGCACCCAGGTCTCGCTGTCGTAGAAGTCGATGGCGCGCGAGACGAAGTCGCGCTCGAAGCCCGGCGTGGCATCGCGCCAGCCCGAGGCCGAGAGGTCCTCGGTGTCGGCCTCGTAGACCGTGACGGCCTCGGCCAGCGGCGTGCCGCGCTTCCACTCCTTCACGATGCGCGGATAGCTCGAGGTGGTCATCGAGCCCGGGCCGAAGTCGGTCGCCACGTAGAGGTGGTCGATGTCCTTCCAGGCCACCGTGTTCTTGGCCTCGGGCAGCGCGAAGCCGCCCTCGACGAAGGCCTTGCGCACCGGGTCGAACTCGCGCACCACGTCGGCATCGGCGCCGCCGCGCGAGAGCGAGACCAGGCAGCGGCCATAGCCGGGGTAGAGCCAGTCGGCGCCGTGCCAGACCCAGTTCTCGCCCTCGGCCGCGGCCAGCGCGTCGAGGTCGAGCACCGTCTCCCAGGCCGGCTGCGGCTTGCGGTATTCGGCGAGCGTGGTGCGTCGCCACAGGCCCTTGGGATGGGCCTTGTCGCGCCAGAAGTTGTAGAACAGCGCGCCGGCCTTGTAGACCATCGGGATGCGGTCGTCGGAGTCGAGCACCTCGAGCAGGCCTTGCTCGATCTGCCTGAAGCGTGCCGACCGCGCGTGGCGCTGCACCGCCTCGGCGTTGCGGGCCTTGGCCCAGTCGAGGGACTGCGTGCCGTCGATGTCCTCGAGCCAGAGGAAGGGGTCTTGGTCTTGCGCTTGCGGGCGGGGGGAGGATGTCATGGGCACAGTGTACGAACGCACCGTGAAGGCCCCGGGTCGGATGGACCTTTCGCATTACCCGCGGCCGGTCCCAGAACATCGCTCGGGGCAAACCCGGGTGCGCTCCCCGGTGGAAACACTGAAGGGCGCGGCCCCCCGGCGCAGCGGCCGCACGGTATCCTGCCGAAGCCGAATGCGACGGCATTCCCCGACCTAGGAGACACAACACATGAAACACCTGAGCGGTCTCGATGCCACCTTCCTGCATCTGGAAACACCGGAGATGCCGATGCACGTGGGCTCGCTCAACGTGCTCGACCTGCCCAAGGGCTACAAGGGCGACTTCTACGAGGACGCCAAGCAATTCATGGCCAGCCGCATCCACCTGGCCGACGTGTTCACGCGCAAGCTCGCGCTGATGCCCTTCGACATGACGAACCCGGTGTGGGTGGAGGACGACGACATCGACCTCGACTACCACGTGCGCCACATCTCGCTGCCGCGGCCCGGCACCAACCGGCAGTTGCAGCAGTACGTCGCGCGGCTGCATTCCTCGCTGATCGACCGCAGCCGGCCGATGTGGGAGTTCTACATCATCGATGGCCTGAAGAGCGGCCAGGTCGCGCTCTACACCAAGGTGCACCACGCGGGCATCGACGGCCAGGCCGGCGTGGAAGTGGGCAAGGCCATCTTCGACCTCGAGGCCACGGGCCGCGTGGTGAAGCCGCCGCGCTCGCGCCCGCGCAACAGCGGCTACCAGCTCGGCATGGCCGAACTCGCGAGCGCCGCGCTGCGCAACACGGCGCAGCAGTACGTCAAGCTATTCAAGATGGCGCCGGCCATCGTGCGTGCCATCAGCGGGCTGGCCAAGCCCGACGAGAAGGCGGCCGAGAAGCTCACGACCACGGCGCCGAAGAAGTTCAACCTGTTCGCGCCGCGCACCTCGCTCAACGTCTCGATCACCAACCAGCGCACCTTCGCGGGCCGCACCATCTCGCTGGCCGAGACCAAGTACATCGCCAAGCACTTCGGCGTGTCGCTCAACGACGTGGTCATGGCCACCGTGGCCGGCGCGCTGCGCCACTACCTGGCCGACAACAACGAGCTGCCGGCCAAGCCGCTGGTGGCGGGCGTGCCCGTGAGCCTGCGCGAGGCCGGCGACGACACGGCCAACAACCAGGCCAGCATGATCCTCGTGAGCCTGGCCACCGACATCACCGATCCGCTGCAGCGGCTCAAGGCCATCAATGCCTCGTCGACCGCCTCGAAGTCGACCATGAACCGCTTCAAGGCCGTGATCCTCGACGACTTCCCGACCTTCGCCGCGCCCTGGCTGGTGTCGGGCATCGCCTCGATGGTGGGCCGCTCGGGCCTGGTCAACATGCTGCCGCCGGCCGCCAACGTGGCGATCTCCAACGTGGCGGGCGCGCCGTTCCCCATGTACTTCGCGGGCGCGCTGGTCACCTGCTACTACCCGGTGTCGATCGCGAGCCACGGCACCGCGCTCAACGTCACGGTGCAGAGCTACAACGGCCGCATGGACTACGGCCTGATCGCCTGCCGCCGTGCCGTGCCCGACATCACCGAGATCGGCGACTACCTGCTGGCCGAGCACAAGCTGCTGATGGAGCTGACGCAGAAGCATCCGTCGGTGGCCGGTGCGCCGGCGCCGAAGCCCGCGGCCGTCGTCGAGGCGCCCGCCGACGCGGAGCCCGCGGCCAAGGCTGCCGCGAAGAAGGCCCCGGCGCGCAAGGCCGCGGCGAAGAAGACGCCGGCACCGGTGGCCAGGAAGGCACCCGCGAAGAAGGCAGCGATCAAGACGGCTGCGAAGACCCCCGCCAAGGCCGCCCCGAAGCCCGCTGCCAAGCCCCCCGCCGCCAAGACCCCCGCCCGAAAGGCCCCCGCGCGCAAGAGCGCGCCACGCGCCGCGGCCGCCGCCGCTTGAGGACCGCCCGGGTCCGGAAAATTGGGGCAGTTGGACTAGTTTTCCGACGCTTCTAGTTTTTCAGGCCTAGGCCCTTGGGAAGAAGATCACCCCATCGCGAATCCCGCGACCGATCAACTTCCAGGAACAACCCATGTCCACCTCGCAAACCTCCATCGCTTCCGCCGCCGTCCACGTCATCGGCCAGTACAACGACGCCGGCAAGACCCTGGTCGGTGCCTACCGCACCGGCGTGCAGCGCCTGCTCGACGGCGCCGCCTCGCGCTACAGCGACTTCCTCGGCCAGCGCGAGCTGCCGCTGGTGAACGACAAGATCAAGGCCAACCTGATCGGCGCGCAAGCCAAGGTCAACGGCTTCCTGGCCAACCGCCTCGAGATCGACACCGGCCGCATCGTCTCGGTGATGGACCGTGTCGCCACCGGCACCACCAGCGGCATCGAATCGGTTGCCAACCGCGTGGCCCAGGTCGAGTCGCCGGTCGCCACCTCGGTGATCAACGCCCTGTCGGCTGTGAACCAGCCCTTCGCGACCGTGTCGGTGCAGATCGCCGACCGCATCGCTGCCGGTGCCAAGCAGATCGAAGTCCGCGTCGCGGGCAGCGAGGAAGCCAAGCCCGTGCGTACCGTGAAGGCCAAGGCCGCCGCGGTCAAGAAGCCGGTTCGCCGCGCTGCCGCCCGCAAGGCGGCCTGAGTTCCGCAGGCGCCTTCGGGCGCCTTTTTCTTTTGCGGTACCTTCGAAGGTACCGAGTTCCCCTGGAGTGATGCATGGCGACCCGCCGCGATGAACCCGCAGAACTGAAGAAGAAGGCGACGCCCGCGAAGAAGACCGCCGGCGCCAGGACCGCAGCGAAGAAGGCCGCGGCGCCGCGCGAGCGCAGTGCCGCCAAGGCCAAGAGCAGTACGGCGGCCACTGGCACCAAGCCCGCGTCCTCCGGCGAAGGCCTGCTGCGCGCCGGCCTCAAGGCGCTCGACACCGTGCGCAACGACGTCGCCAAGCGGCAGGCCAGCGTCACCAACGTGATCGAAGGCCTCTTGGGCATCGGCGGCAAGGGCGGCGAGGAAGCGAGCGGCGCCAAGGCCGTGCTGACGCGCGGCTTCCCGGGCCTCGACAGCTTCGGCATCCGCAAGTTCGAGGACGTGTTCGACCAGCGCGTGGCCACCGCGCTGCAGCGCCTGGGCATGCCCACGGCCGAGGAGGTGCAGGCGCTGCAGTCGCAGATCGCGGCGCTCGCCGAGCGGCTCGACCGCCTCGAGCAGGCCGCGCGCGGCGGCAAGCGCTGATCGATCCCCGCACGACCCGCAGAACCGCCAGTGGCCGGCTCCAACACCACGCGCGACCGCATCCTGCTGACCAGCCTCGCGCTGTTCAACGCGCAGGGGCTCGCGGCGGTGTCCACCCACAAGATCGCGGCCGAGCTCGGCATGAGCCCGGGCAACCTGCACTACCACTTCAAGGCCAAGCAGCTGATCGTGGAGTGGCTGTTCCGGCGCTTCGAGCAGCGGCTCGAATCGCTCAACGGCTCCTCGGCCGGCATCGCGGCCATCGACGACCTGTGGCTCGCGTTGCACCTGCGCTTCGAGGCGATCAACGAGTACCGCTTCATCTACCGCGACATGGCCTTCCTCGCGAGCGAGTACCCGGTGCTGGGCCAGCGCGCGCAGGCCCTGACCGCGCAGAACCTGCTGGCGGCCCAGTCGCTGTGCGAAGGGCTGGTGGCCTCGGGCGTGATCGAAACGAGCGCCGAGCAGGCGCGCATCCTGGCGCTGCAGATGGTGTTCACCACCACCTGCTGGCTGTCGTTCGAACGGCTGGTGCCGGGTCGCGACGCGCTGGCGCAGGCCGATCCGGGATTGGCGGCTTTTTACACGCTGACCCTGGTTTCTCCTTATGTTTCGGGCGAATCGAGGGCTTACCTTGATTACCTGAGGGCGAAATACCTCGGATAACAGACGACACCGTCCGACGGGGGGCCTCGCGGCGGAACCCGAGACTGGCAACGAAGAACCAACAGAAGCGCAGAGACACGCAAGAAAGGACCCGCTCATGACCACCGCCACCCGTGAACACATCTCGCCGCCTTCGCGCCTGCTGCTGCTGGCCGAAGGCCGCGCGCTCTGGGAAACCGGCGCGGGCCTCGCCATGTGGCCGCTGCTGCAGCTCACGCCGCGCGGCGACGGCCATCCGGTGCTGGTGCTGCCGGGCCTGGTGGCCGGCGATGCCTCCACGCTGGTGCTGCGTCGCTACCTCGCGAGCCGCGGCTACGACGCGCACGGCTGGGGCCTGGGCCGCAACTTCGGTCCGCGCGAAGGCGTGGAGGACGGCATGGTCGAGCTGCTGCACAAGCTGCACGACGACAGCGGGCAGAAGGTCAGCCTGGTCGGCTGGAGCCTGGGCGGCGTGTATGCGCGGCTGCTGGCGTCGGCCCATCCCGGTGTGGTGCGCAGCGTGGTCACGCTGGGCAGTCCGTTCTCGGGCAGCCCGCGTGCCACCAATGCCTGGCGCGTCTACGAAGGCGTGAGCGGCCAGAGCTCGCACGACCCGCGCCGCATGAAGTTCGTGCAGCCCACGCCCTCGGTGCCGACTACCTCGATTTTCAGCCGCACCGACGGCGTCGTGGCCTGGCGCTGCAGCATCGAGAAGACCGGGCCGAAGTCCGAGAACATCGAGGTCATCGCGAGCCACCTGGGCCTGGGTGCGCACCCCGCGGTGCTCTATGCGCTGGCCGACCGGCTGTCGCAGCCCGAGGGCGGCTGGAAGCCCTTCAACCGCGGCCTGCTGGGGCCGCTGGTCTATCCCGATCCCGATCGTCGGAACTGAGGTCCGCCGCCGGAGCCTTCAGGCCTCGGCGTAGCCGGCCGGCTCGCAGGCGAACTCGGCCTGCGAGCGCACTTCCTGCAGCATGTAGCCGCGCCCGTAGGCGGCGCGCAGCACCAGAGCGCCATCCTCCTGCAGCGCCAGCTTCTTGCGCACGCTGGCCGCCGCGATGTTGAGCGCGCGGGCGCCCTCGTGCGGCGGCCGCTTCCACAGCGCGATCCAGAGGAATTCGCGCGTCAGCAACTGGCCGAGGTGGCGGAACAGCATCAGCGCGAGGTCGAACTCGCGCGGATCGAGGCGCACCTCGCGCCCGCGCCGCAGCACCAGCCGTTCGGGCGCGAGCAGGCGGTAGTCGCCGCAGACCAGCTCCTGCGCTTCGGCGCTCGGCCGCGCCGGCGTGCGCGAGCGCGACAGCAGGGCGCGCAGGCGCCATTCGAGTTCGTGGTCGGCCAGCGGCAGCGGCGCGAAGTCGACCAGGCCGTGGCCATGGCACAGGGTCTCGACGGCGGGCGGCGTGCGCCAGGCCGAGTCCTCGGCGAGCAGCAGCATCGGCATGCGTTGCAGCCGGCAGGCGGCCGAGAGGTCGGCCCAGGCCGTTTCGTGTTCGGGATGGAGCAGCAGCAGGTCGAAGCGCCAGCCGCCCTGCAGCGCCTTGAGCAGGCCGGTGGCACCGTGGAACGGCATCGCGCCGTAGCCGCGCCGCGCCATGCGCTGCGCGAGCGCCGCTCCCCGGACGGCATCGCCGTCCACCACTGCCGCGCGCAGCGGTTCGTCTGCCCTGAGCATTCGCCATGCCTCCCGGTTGTTGATCGGATCGCGGATCCCGTGGATCTCGCGAGCCTCCGATCTTCAGCGGGAGGGTCTAGGCGTGAAAAACCAGAACCGGCGGAAAGTTAGTCCAATTGCTCCAACTTTTTTCGCGCGGCGACGGGCGCGTCAGCTGCCGGCCCAGACGTCGAGCACGTAGCGCTGGTCCGCGATCATCCGGTCCATCCAGGCGGCGCTGTCCTGGCCGTGCTCGCGCGCGATGTCGGACAGCGCGCGCCGCACGTCGGGTTCCATGCGCGAGCCGTCGCCGCAGACGTAGACCACGGCGCCGGCTTCGAGCAGCGCCCACACCTGCGCCGCCTGTTCGCGGATCAGGTCCTGCACGTAGACCTTGCGCTCGCCCGCGCGCGAGAAGGCGGTGTGCAGCTTCATCAGGCCGCGGTGCGACCAGGCCTTCAGCTCCTCGGCGTAGATGAAGTCCTGCTCGGGATGGCGGCAGCCGAAGAACAGCAGCGCCTCGCCGAGCGCGGTGCCGGCCTCGGCCTGTGCCGCGCGCTCCTGCAGGAAGCCGCGGAACGGCGCCAGCCCGGTGCCCGGGCCGATCATGATCAGCGGGCGCTGCGCGTCCTCGGGCAGGCGGAAGCCCTCGGCCGTGGTCTCGCGCACCACGCCGTGCACCGTGTCGCCGGCCTCGGCGCGCGCCAGGAAGTTGGAGCACACGCCCTCGAAGGTGCCCAGGCCCGACTTCGCCGGACCGCTGACCACGCCCACCGTCACGCTGCACTTGCCGGGCGTCATCGTGGGCGAGGAGGAGATCGAGTAGTAGCGCGGCGACAGCGGCGACAGCATCTCGAGGAACACCGCGAACGGCACCTGGCAGGCGCGGTGCTCCTCGAGCAGGTCGAGCAGCGACTTGCGCTTGTGCAGCACCTCGGCCTTGTAGGCGGCCTGCGAGGCCTCGTCGCTCCCCGACAGCGCCACCAGCTTCGGCTTGGTGAACGGGCATTCGGTGTAGGCCGCGAGCGTGGCGATCTGCTTGCGCGTGGCCACGTCCTGCAGCTCGACGTAGTCGCCCAGCAGGCGGTCGACCGCGATCACCTGCTCGACCGGCAGCGCCGGCTTGCGGCCCGCGATCGCATGCAGCCGCACATGGGCCGTGCGGTCGAAGCCGAAGCGCGCCATCGCGCGCTCGACCTGCTTCGGGCTGTTGCGCGGCACCACGCTCAGGTGGTCGCCGGCGCGGTAGACCAGGCCCTCGGGCAGCATCAGCTCGACGTGGCGCGTGGAGCGGCCGGCCTCGCCGCCGGCGTGCTGCAGCTCGCGGTTCTCGATCACGCGCAGCGCCACCGCGCCCAGCGCGTCGACGATGGCGTTGTTCTGCGGCGGCGGCAGTTCCTCGAGCGTGTAGAGCGGCTCGCTCTGCGCAGGCGTGTCGGCACCGGTCTTGATGTCGAAGGCCTTCACCAGCTCGGGCCACAGCGCGTCGCTCCAGTCCTGGAAGGCGCCGTCCATGTCCTCGCGCGCATCGCCCTCGCCGCGCGGATGCACGCGCGTGGCGCCCAGCGCCTCGAGCCGCTCGTCGATGCGCCGCGGCACCGCCTGGTAGGTGGCGGCCCAGTCGGTGTTGCCGCAGCCGAACACGCTGAAGCGCACGCCGTTGAGCGCGTCGTCGGCCTTGTCGAGCCAGCGGTGGAACTCGGCCGCGTTGTCGGGCGCCACGCCGTTGTACGAGGCGCAGACGATGGCCACCGCGCCGTTGGCCGGCAGCCGCTCGGCGTAGTCGTCGAGCGAGGCCAGCTGGGTCGAGAAGCCGCGCGCCTCGCCGGCCTCGGCGAGCTGGCGCGCCAGGTCCTCGGCGGTGCCGAGGTTGGAGCCCTGCAGCACCAGCAGCGAGGTGCCGTGGCGCGCGGCCTGCGGCTTGCGCGCCGCCGGCTGCACGGGCTGCACCGGCGCGGCGGCCGCGTCGTTGATGTTGCCGCGCGGGCGGGTCGCGGGGTCGCGCAGCAGCGCCTTGATCCTGAAGCCCTCGGGCTTGATGGTCAGCGCTTCCTTGATCTTGAGCTTGTAGCCGGTGTGGTCCACCAGGGTGAAGCGCTGCAGGATCATGCCCAGCGTCAGCACCGCTTCCTGCAGCGCGAACTGGCGTCCGATGCAGGCGCGCTGGCCGTTGCCGAAGGGCTTGAAGGCGTTGACCGGGCGCTCGCGCTCGGCCTCGCGGCTGAAGTTGTCGGGATCGAACTGGTCGGCGTTCTCGCCCCAGATGCCCTGGTCGCGATGCAGCGCCAGCGCATGCATGATGACCATGTTGTTCTTCTTGATCGTGTACTGGCCGCCGATCTGGGTGTCTTCCTTCGCGCGCATCGAGATCGCGGGCGCGGTCGGAAACATGCGCAGCGACTCCTTGAGCACCTGCATCACGTACTGCAGCCGGTTGACCTGCGCGTAGGTGGGCTTGAGCGAGGTGTCGGGCCCGAACACGTTGTCGACCTCGGCCTGCGCCTTGGCCAGCGCCTCGGGGTTCTTCAGCAGGAAGTAGATGGCGAACGAGAGCAGGCCGCTGGTGGTCTCGTGGCCCGCGATGAGGAATTCGATGCACTCGTCGCGGATCATCTTGTCGGTGAGCTGCTCGCCGCTCTTCTTGTCCACGCCCGCGATCATGTAGCTCAGCAGGTCGGGCTTGGTCGCGATGTCGGCGCCGCTCGCGCGCCGCTCCTCGATGATGTCCTCCACCATCTTGTGCATGTAGCGGATGTCCTTGCGCTGCTGCGCCAGCTCCTTCTTGAGCATCAGCTCCTCGAGCGGCAGGCCGCGCCGGTTCTGCACCGTCTCGAGCGTGCGCACCATCGCGTCGACGAAGGGATGGAAGCCCTCGCGGTAGAAGGAATTGAAGCGGTAGCCGAAGCCGCACAGGCCGATGGTGTCGAGCGTGAGCGCGGTCATGTCGCGCACCACGTCGACCTCCTCGTCGAAGTTCAGCCGCTCCCACTTGGTCACGAGCTGCCCCGCGATGTCCAGCATCATGGGGTGGTAGGCCTGCATCGCGCGCTGGCTGAAGTTGGCCAAGAGGATGTTGTGCGGCTTCGACCAGGTCTCCTCGTGGGTGTCGGAGGTGAACAGGCCGTGCGAGGCGGCGCGCAGCCGGCGCAGCGCGCCGCGCGTGCTCTTGTCGAAGCGCGCCTCCTCGCAGAGTTCGTCGACCAGCGCGGGCGACGACACCACGATCACCGGCATGCCCGGCATGTCCAGCCAGTAGATGCCGCCGAGCTCCTGGGCGATCTTCCACATGTCCAGCACCGGGGAGTCGGAGCCGATCGACAGCAGGTTGCCCACGAAGGGCTTCTTGGCGGGATGGGGGATCGGGTGGAGCGAGTTCTTGCCTGCCATGGTCTGGATGTTGTGCTTCTGCGGGAGACGGCCGCGGGGCGCGCCGAGGGGGAACGACCACTGGAGTATCGAAGCGGCTCCCCCGGCGGCAGGACGGGGTTTCCCTTAGCAAATGTCAGGGCGCAGGCTGGCGCCGGCTTCGGCATGGCGAGGCAAGTAACCCGCACGTATTCGGGTTTTCATCACGCCTCATTGTTGGGCATACGCACGAGAATTGTTCAACAATAAATTCAAAAGGCCAGAAACCGATGCCGAAGTTGTTCATTTATTTGGCATGGGCCTTGCATTGTGGGGAGCAGGCCGGGGGACTGGCCTGGACCCGCCGTTTCGCCTTCCGCCCATCACCGGTCACGTCACTTTCTCGAGGAGTCCCGTTCATGTTCCGTCCATCTTTTGCCGCTCTCGCGCTCTCCTGCCTCGCCGCCTCCGCGCTGGCCCAGACCAAGTGGGACCTGCCCACGGCCTACCCGGCCAACAACTACCACACGGAGAACATCGCCCTGTTCGCCAAGGACGTGGAGGCCGCCACCGGCGGCAAGCTCAAGATCACCGTGCATGCGAACGCCTCGCTGTTCAAGGCGCCCGAGATCAAGCGCGCGGTGCAGAGCAGCCAGGCACAGGCCGGCGAGATCCTGCTGGCCAACTTCGCCAACGAGAACCCGATCTACGCGCTCGACGGCGTGCCCTTCCTGGCCACCACCTACCCCGAGGCGAAGAAGCTCTACGACGCCTCCAAGCCCGCGATGGAGAAGCTGCTCGCCGCGCAAGGCATCAAGGTGCTGTTCGTGGTGCCGTGGGCGCCGCAGGGCATCTACTCGAAGAAGGAAGTCGCCTCGGTGGCCGACCTGCGCGGCATCAAGTGGCGCGCCTACAGCCCAGCCACTGCCAAGATCGCCGAGCTGATCGGCGCGCAGCCGGTGCAGATCCAGCAGGCCGAGCTCAGCGCGGCCATGGCCACCGGCGTGATCGAGAGCTACATGAGCTCCGCCTCCACCGGCTACGACACCAAGACCTACGAGAGCCTGAAGAACTTCTACGACACCAAGGCCTGGATCCCGAAGAACGCGATCCTCGTCAACGCCAAGTCCTTCGACGCGCTCGATGCCACCACCAAGGCCGCCGTCACCAAGGCCGCGGCCGACGCGGAAGCCCGCGGCTGGAAGGTCGCGATCGAGAAGAACGACGAGTACAAGCGCCTGCTGGCCGAGCGCGGCATGAAGATCCACCAGCCCTCGGCCAAGCTCGACACCGACATGCGCCAGGTCGGCGGCATCATGCAGGCCGACTGGCTCAAGGCCGCCGGTGCCGACGGCGCCGCGATCGTCGACGCCTACAAGAAGAACTGATCGTGCGCCGCTTCCTCGATCGCCTGTACGACGGTGCAGGCGCCCTCGGTGCGTTCTGCGTGTTCCTGATCTTCGTGCTGATGATCGTGGCCGGCGTGGGCCGGCAGATGAACTGGCACGTGAGCGGGCTCAACGACGTGGTGGCCTGGCTCTGCGCCGCGGCGGCCTTCTTCGCGATGGCCCATGCGTTCCGCCACGGCGACTTCGTGCGCGTCACGCTGCTGCTCGAGGCCGTGCCCGAGAAGATGCGCCGCGCGCTCGACGTCACCTGCCTGCTGATCGCGGCGGTGTCGGTGGCCTACCTCACCTACTGGGCCACGAGCTTCACTTACGAGAGCTACGAGTTCGCCGAGATGGCCACGGGCCTGGTCGTGATCCCGATCTGGATTCCGCAATCGACCTTTGCCATCGGCTGCTGGCTGCTGCTGATCGCCATGGTCGACGAACTGGTCGGCGTGCTGCGCGGCCACAAACCCAGCTACCAGCGCGCGGTCGAGGAACGACACGCCGCCGGCGATTTTTCTTCCGAAGTCTGAGCCTCCCATGATCGAAACACTCCTCATCGGCGCGCTGCTGCTCGTCATCATGGTGGTGCTGCTCGCGGGCGGCGTCTGGATCGCGATGACGCTGGCCATCGTCGGCTGGATCGGCCAGGCCTTCTTCACCAACACGCTGCCCGGCAAGAACCTGTTCTCGGCTTTCTGGGAATCGAACGCCTCCTGGGAGCTGGCGGCCTTGCCGCTGTTCATCTGGATGGGCGAGATCCTGTTCCGCACCAAGCTCAGCGAGCAGATGTTCGACGGCCTGCGGCCCTGGCTCAACAACGTGCCGGGCCGGCTGATGCACACCACCATCCTCGGCTGCGGCGTGTTCGGCTCGGTCTCGGGTTCCTCGGCCGCGACCTGCGCCACCATCGCCAAGGTCGCGCTGCCCGAGCTCAAGCGCCGCGGCTACAACGAGAAGCTCGCCATCGGCTCGCTCGCCACCGCGGGCACGCTCGGCATCCTGATCCCGCCCTCGATCACGATGGTGGTCTACGCGGTCGCGGCCGACGTCTCGATCATCCGCATCTTCCTGGCCGGCTTCCTGCCGGGCTTCCTCTTGATGCTGCTGTTCTCGGGCTACATCGGCTGGTGGAGCCTGCGCAATCCCGACAAGGTGCCGCCGGCGGATCCGCCGACCACCTTCATCGAGAAGATCCGCCTCTCGGGCAACCTGATCCCCTGCGCGCTGCTGATCGTGTTCATCGTCTGGGTGTTGGTCGCGGGCTGGGCCACGGCCACCGAATGCGCGGCCTTCGGCGTGCTGGGTTCGCTCGCGATCGCGGCCTGGGGCCGCAGCCTGACCTGGAAGAACTTCAGCGACGGGATCATGGGTGCCACGCGCACCAGCTGCATGATCATGTTCATCCTCGCGGGCGCGGCCTTCCTCACCAAGACCATGGCCTTCACGGGCATCCCGCGCGAGCTGGCCGAATGGGTCGACGGCATGCACCTGTCGCCCTATGCGCTGATCAGCGTGCTGGTGCTCGTCTACCTGGTGCTCGGCACCGCGCTCGACGGCATCTCGATGATCGTGCTGACCAGCGCGGTGGTGCTGCCGATGATCCAGAAAGCGGGCTTCGACCTCGTGTGGTTCGGCATCTTCGTCGTGCTGCTGGTGGAGATCGCCGAGGTCACGCCGCCCGTGGGCTTCAACCTCTTCGTGCTGCAGAACATGACGGGTAAGGACAGCAACGTGATCGCCAAGGCGGCGATTCCGTTCTTCTTCTGCCTCGTGCTGTGCATCGCGCTGGTCACCTTGTTCCCGAGCATCGTGACGATCCTGCCCGACGTCTTCATGGGCGTGGAGCGGTAGCGCCGCTCCCACCCGCGCACACCGCGCCACCACCGATCGACGAACAACCGCCATGAGGCGGAGGGGTGCGCTCGCCCCTAGAGATCCAGAACGAGCAACACCAGAGGCCCAGGGAGTCTGTTTCCAGTGCCGCCCGCGGTCCGCGAGGACCGCAGGAAGCGGCGCGACCAGACCGGAGGGATTGCGAACGAAAAAACCACGACGTCCCCAGCGAGAAGCGATCAGGGAAGCCGCCGGCGTGCGCGTTGCACCGCGGCTTCCGACAACTCACAAGGAAATCGAAGCATGTTGAATCGTCAAAGAATGAAGCTTTCGGCCACGTCGGTCCTCGTCGCGGCAGTGGTTGCCGCCTGCGGTGGTGGTGGAGGAGGGGACAGCGTCGTCTCCATCGTTCCGCCCGGCACGGGCAATCCGCCGCCCCCCAACACCATGGCCAAATGCAGCTGGGATGCCAGTGCCAAGCTTGCCTACGAAGAGCGCCGGCTCGCGACGCCGCTGCCCTACAGCACCGCCTCGGTGGTGGGCATCGACGAGCGGCCGCTGGCCGACCGCATCGTGAAGGACACGGGGTTCGACCAGTTCGCGCCGAACTTCTCGGCCAAGCTGTGCGGCAGCGATGGCCGCACCAGCGTCGCCGGCTACGACGCCGCGGTGACGCTCGTCAAGTCGGAGGGCGCGGCCCTGTGGCGCGCGGCCGTCGACCGGGTGCAGGGCCGTCGTGCCTCGCCCGCGGGCAGCCAGTTGCCCAACAGCGACGACCGGATGCTGTACTGGGCCCGCGTGCAGATGACCAAGGTGCTGCGCCAGTGGGCGCCCGAGTTCGCGCTCTCGGATGCGCAGAAGGCCTCGCTGCAGTGGGAGTTCGAGCGCGCCTCGCGCGGCCAGTACGACATCGAACTGCCCGAAGGCAATGCCCCGAGCGGCGGCAAGTACCGCCGCATGATCGTGAGCGGCTTCGATACCTTCACGCTCGGCGCGCTGGGCACGCCCAACACCGGCCTGCGCAACGGCAACCCCTCGGGCGCCACGGCGCTCGAGATGGACGGCCGCGAGATCACGCTCGACGACGGCAGCGTGCTGCACGTGGAGAGCTACGTGCTGCCGGTGAGCTACGACCCGTTCCACGCGGGCATGCAGGAGGACACGCTGGGTCCGTGGTTCAAGGCCGGTCCGAAGCGCGTCGATGCCTCGATCACCATGAGCCAGGGCAGCGCCAACGTCTTCAACCTCGAGCAGTGGAACGCCCGCTACCACGGTCCCTCGGCGGGCAACGACGGCATCATCTATTGCCCGGTCGGCAACAGGCTGCCGAAGTACGTGCTGCCGATCGGCACCATCACCGTTCCGAACACCGCGCCGATCTCGATGCCGGGCTCGGGCTGCGACACCAACCCGCAGTCCCGCTGGCTGGGCTACGACGCCATCAGCGCCTGGCTGAAGGAAGCACCGCCGCAGTTCACCACCTCGTCGCTGCCGATCGCCGCGATGGTGACCGGCAAGACGGGCGCCGGCGTTGCGCGTCCGCCGGGTGCCACGAGCGAGGGCACCGACGGCTTCGACGTGACCTGGCACACCAACTACGCGTACTTCGCGGACTGCGACAACGAGGCGGGTACCTCCGTGGCTTCGAACGGCGTGATGAACGCCATGCCCGACCCCTCGCTGGTGAAGGCCCCGCCAGCCACCGCCTGCGCGCAGTCCGGCGGCGGCGGCAACTACCTGTCGAACGAGAGCGCCTACCGCAACACGCTGCTGCGCGATACCTTCAAGCTCGACATCCCGGCAGGCCACATCCACGTGCCGGTGATGACGAACTTCTTCACCGCCGCCACCGGCGGAGTGCCCGACGACAACGCCATGACCGACGCCCGTTTCGAGGCCTACCGCACGGCGATCGTCGCGCAGACGAAGAAGCTGCTGGTGGTGATCGGCAACAACCTCAAGTGACGGGGCACGGCATTCGCTTATCTTCACGAACACACGAAAGCATCACCATGAAACTCAAGCTCACCCTCGCCGCCGCCTCGCTGCTGCTGGCCGGCCTCGCCATGGCGCAGCCCAGCGAGTACTACCTCTGGAAGAACAACAGCACGGGCAAGACCGTCTGCGAGCCCGACATGCCCGCCGACAAGTGGACCAAACAGTCGGGACCCTATGAGGACCCGAACTGCAAGATCCGCCTGCCGGGCTGAGGCCGGCACCGCCGCGCCGCGCTTCCTGGCGCGGCGCGGCGCGCGTCGGACCTAGACGCTCCAGCCCGAGTCGTTGATGTGCCGCGCGTACACCGCGAGCACGATGCGTTCGGAATGCACCAGGTAGTCGTTGAGCGCCGCGGCTGCGCGGGCGAATTCGCCGGCCTCCGCGAGCTCGAGGATGCTGGTGTTCATCTCGACGTAGGGCGCATGCAGGAACTCGGCGTCGCGCAGCAGGCCGAAGGCCAGCCGCAGTTCGGCCAGCACCGAACCGAAGAGCTGGTTGAGCCGCTCGCTGTCGGCGAGTTCGACCACGGCCATGTGGAAGGCCATGTTCGCCGTGCCCACGCCGAGCCAGTCGCCGCCGTCGCGGCAGCTCTTCGCGGTCTCGACCGCCTCGCGCATCTTCTTCTTCGCGGGATGGCGTGGGTAGGCCTGCGCGAGCGCCTGGCACTCGATCAGGCGGCGCACGCGGTAGATGTCGATGATCGACGCGATGCTCGGGATGACCACGAACACGCCGCGGTTCGGCGCGTGCTTCACGAGGCCGTCCTTGGCGAGCATGCGGAACACCTCGCGCAGCGTGTTGCGCGAGATGCCGAGGCTCTCGCTCAGCGACTGCTCGGACAGGCGTTCGCCGGGCATGAACTCGCCCTGCGTGATCTTCTGCCGCAAGGCTTCGGCCATGCGCTCGCTCAAGGCCTGGGCAGGGGGAGTCAGCGGTTCGGAAGCGGCGGAGGTCATGCGGATGGGGGATTTCAGGGGTGAGGGGTTGTAGCAGATTCCGTTCCTCGCGCCGCGGCGCCCGGTGCAGGGAATCAGGGTTTGCCCCGGTGAGTCGGCATGCATATTGCTCAACTGATTGATTGAATTGTTCAACAATCAAATAAACTTCGTTCCAACAAAACGGCCAGATTCGAGTCGATCCCATGTTCTTCATGCGCCTTCCGAAGCCCTCTCTCCCGCGCCCGGCCCGGCGTGCCCTTCTGTCGGGCACCGCAGCGTGAGCGCCGCGCCGGGCCGCCCCAAGCAAGCTCGCACCGCAGTGCGAAGCACGGAGGTATTCCAATGAGCGCGCTGGATCTCAACAGCGACCTGGGCGAGAGCTTCGGCGCCTGGCGCATGGGCGACGACGCGGCGATGCTCGGCATCGTGAGCAGCGCCAACGTGGCCTGCGGCTTCCATGCCGGCGACGCGGCCGGCATCCTCGACACGCTGCGCCATGCCAAGGCCCATGGCGTGGCGGTAGGGGCCCATGTGTCCTATCCCGACCTCGCGGGCTTCGGCCGCCGCGCGATGGCGATGGGCAGCGCCGAGCTCGTGGCCGACGTGATCTACCAGATCGGCGCGCTGCAGGGCCTGGCCCGCGCCGCCGGCACCTCGGTGCGCTACGTCAAGCCGCACGGCGCGCTCTACAACGCCATCGCGCACGACGAGCGGCAGGCGCGCGACGTGATCGCCGCCCTCCGCGCGATCGACGACCGG
>NZ_JBZAYE010000829.1:0-2730 GCF_058244205.1 Variovorax sp. 20P10.2.4 | reverse complement strand
CGGCGCTGCTGCGCGGCTTGCACCTGATGGCCGGCATCGGCGTGGTGGTGCTGCTGGCCATCGCGGCGCTGCTGGCCGTGGTCATGCGCCGCTCGGGACAAACCCGGCCCGCCGCGGCCGATGCGTTGCCCTGAGGCCGGGCCGGGCCCATACTGGCCGCGTCAGTCACCGAACGAACCCCACGGAGAGTCCATGAGCAACGAACTGCGCAAGAAGCTGCACGACCTCGCGGAGCTGGTCGACAACACGCCCGATCCGCAGACCCGCGCGATCGTCGAGGCGATCCGGCTGCAGACTGCGGTGCTCAACGAGCGGCTGTTCTCGATCGAGCTGCAGCTCGGCGCGCTGGCGCGGCGGCTCGAGGGCGCCACCGAATAGGCCGCGCGGGCATTGCCCTCGGGCATTCGGGCGCCGCGCCGCCCGGCCCCGCATTGCGGGGGATAATCCCCGCCCATGAGCGGCAACACCTTCGGACATCTCTTCGCGGTCACCAATTTCGGGGAATCCCACGGCCCAGCCATCGGTTGCGTGATCGACGGCTGCCCCCCGGGCATGGCGCTCAGCGAAGCCGACATCCAGGCCGACCTCGACCGCCGCCGTCCCGGCACCAGCCGCCACGTCACCCAGCGCAACGAGCCCGACGCGGTGCAGATCCTCTCGGGCGTGTACGAGGGCAAGACCACCGGCACCCCGATCGCGCTGCTGATCCAGAACACCGACCAGCGCAGCAAGGACTACGGCCAGATCGCCCAGCAGTTCCGCCCGGGCCACGCCGACTTCACGTACCACAGGAAGTACGGCATCCGCGACCCGCGCGGCGGCGGTCGCTCCTCGGCCCGGCTCACCGCGCCCACGGTCGCGGCCGGCGCGGTCGCCAAGAAGTGGCTGGCCGAGAAGTACGGCATGGTGTTCCGCGGCTGCATGACGCAGATCGGCGAGATCGCGATCCCCTTCGAGAGCTGGGACCACGTGCCGAACAATCCCTTCTTCGCGCCGATCGCCGACGTGAGCGCGCTCGAGGACTACATGGACCGGCTGCGCAAGGCTGGCGACTCCTGCGGCGCGCGCGTGCGCGTGACCGCCACCCGCGTGCCCGTCGGCCTCGGCGAGCCGCTCTACGACAAGCTCGATGCCGACATCGCCTACGCGATGATGGGCCTCAATGCCGTGAAGGCGGTCGAGATCGGCGCCGGCTGGGACAGCGTGACGCAGCGCGGCACCACCCATGGCGACTCGATCACGCCGACCGGCTTCCTGAGCAACAACGCGGGCGGCATCCTCGGCGGCATCAGCTCGGGGCAGGACCTCGAGGTCAGCATCGCGATCAAGCCCACCAGCTCGATCATCAGCCCGCGCCAGTCGATCGACGTGAACAACAACCCGGTCGAGGTGGTCACCAAGGGCCGCCACGACCCCTGCGTGGGCATCCGCGCGACGCCGATCGCCGAGGCGCTGCTCGCGCTGGTCGTGATGGACCATGCGCTGCGCCACCGCGCCCAATGCGGTGACGTGCAGGGCGACAACGAGAAGACCCAGGCCACGTCGCCGCAGGCGTCCTTCCTCTAGTGTCCGCGCCGCCACCCGTGGCCGGGCGCGGCCACCTGTTGGCGTTCGCTGGCCTGTCGGCCAGCTATTTCGCGCACATCGGCTTCTTCAATCCCTACCTGCCGCTGTGGCTCAAGGACCTGGGGCTGCCGATCTTCACCATCAGCCTGCTGGCCTCGGTGCAGTCGGTCACGCGCGTGTTCGCGCCCTATGCCTGGGGCGCCCTCAGCGACCACACGGGCCAGCGCGTGCTGCTGCTGCGCATCAGCGCGGCGATCGCGTTGCTCAGTTCCTTCGGCCTGTGGTGGAACGGCGGCGCGTGGTGGCTCGCGCTGGTGCTGCTGCTGATGTTCACCCACACCAGCTCGATGATGTCGCTGACCGAGGCCGCCATGGCGCACCTCGTGGCCGGCGACTGGGGCCGCTACGGGCGCATCCGGCTGTGCGGCTCGGCCGGCTTCCTGGTCACGGTGTTCGTCGCGGGCGAGTGGTTCGACCGCTTCGGCATGAAGCACTTCCCGGCCTGGGCCGCCGGCACCCTGGCCGTGGTGCTGCTCGCCACCCTGCGCCTGCCCGACAGCCGCGAGCCCGTGGCCGCGCACGACGCACCCGGCGAACCCATCGGCCCGGTGCTGCGCAACCGCGTCGTGCAGTGGTTCTTCGCCGCGCTGTTCTTCCAGGTGATGTCGCACTTCTCGGTCTATGCCTTCTTCTCGCTCTACCTCGATTCGCTCGGGTACGGCAAGAGCACCATCGGCCTGCTGTGGGCGCTGTCGGTGGTGGCCGAGATCGTCTGGTTCTTCCTGCAGGGCCGGCTGATCGGCCTGCTGCCGATGCCGCGCTGGATGCTGGTGTGCGGCATCGCGGCCGTCGCGCGGCTGGGCCTGACCGCCGGCCTCGGCGGCTGGATCGCCGCGCTGGTCGTGGCCCAGTGGCTGCACGCGCTGAGCTTCGCGGCCCACCACACCACCTGCATCGCCGTGGTGTCGCGCCGGTTCCCGGGCCGGCTGCGCGGACGCGGCCAGGCGCTGTTCACCGTCATCGGCTACGGCTTCGGCGGCGTGCTCGGCGTGCTGCTGGGCGGCGCGGTGGCGCAGGCCTTCGGCTACCGCACGATGTTCGCGCTGGCGGCGCTGCTCGCGGTGGCGGGGACCTTGTGTGCGTGGAAGGTGATGCGGCTGGAGG
>NZ_JBZAYE010000828.1:0-2734 GCF_058244205.1 Variovorax sp. 20P10.2.4 | reverse complement strand
GCATCGGGCGTGTCCTTCAGTGGGCGCCGTAGCGCGTGCGGTAGGCGAGCACGCGCTCGCGGTGGGTGCCGAGGTCGGCGGCCGCGCCGCCCGAGAGGTAGCTCAGCAGGTCGTCGAGGGTGGCGATCGCCACCACCTGCAGGCCGAGCTGGTTGCGCACGTACTGCACGGCGCTGTGGTCCACGTCGACACCGTTCTCGGTCGCCTTCTCCTGGCGGTCGAGCGCGATCGCCACCGCGTGCGGCACCGCCCCCGCGGCCTGGATCGCGGCGATCGACTCGCGCACCGCGGTGCCCGCGGACATCACGTCGTCGACGATCAGCACCCGGCCCTGGAGCGGCGCGCCGACCAGGTTGCCGCCCTCGCCGTGCGCCTTGGCTTCCTTGCGGTTGTAGGCGAAGGGCACGTTGCGGCCGCGCCGCGCGAGTTCGGCCGCCACCGTGGCGCCCAGCGGGATGCCCTTGTAGGCCGGGCCGAAGATCATGTCGAACTCGAGCCCGCTCTCGATCAGGCGGTCTGCATAGAATCCCGCGAGCCGCGCGATCTTGGCGCCGTCGTCGAAGAGGCCAGAATTGAAGAAATAAGGACTCATGCGGCCGGCCTTGGTCTTGAACTCACCGAAGCGCAACACGCCCGCGTCGAGCGCGAACTGGACGAAGTCCTGCGCCACCGCACTGCTTTTCTCACCATCTACAGCCATCGGAATTCCTTGTGTTCAAACTGACCAGTCTCAATCTCAATGGCCTGCGTTCGGCCGCCACCAAGGGCGTTGCCGACTGGGTGGCCGAATTGGCGCCGGATTGTATTTGCATGCAGGAGATCCGGGTCCAGGCCAGCGACATCGAAGGCCGCTTCGAGGAGATGGCCGGCCTCAAGGGCCACTTCCATTTTGCCGAGAAGAAGGGCTACGCGGGCACCGCGATCTACACGAAGCACGTGCCCAGCGAGGTGGTGGTGGGCTGGGGCGACGCCGAATTCGACGCCGAGGGCCGCTACCTCGAGCTGCGCTTCGACACGCCGAAGCGCAAGTTCTCGGTCATCAGCTGCTATTTCCCGAGCGGCAGCTCGGGCGAGGAGCGCCAGCAGGCCAAGTTCCGTTTCCTCAAGGGCTTCTTCCCGCACCTGGTGGCGCTGAAGAAGCAGCGCGAGTTCGTGCTGTGCGGCGACATCAACATCGCCCACAAGGAGATCGACCTCAAGAACTGGCGCGGCAACCAGAAGAACAGCGGCTTCCTGCCCGAGGAACGCGCCTGGATGACGAAGCTGCTCGACGCCGGCGCCGAGGGGGCGGGGCTGGTCGACGTCTACCGCATGCTCAAGCCCGACACCACCGGCGAGGCCTACACCTGGTGGAGCAACCGCGGCCAGGCCTATGCCAACAACGTGGGATGGCGGCTCGACTACCACCTCGCCACGCCGAAGACCGCCGCGCTCGCGCGCACCGAGCAGATCTTCAAGACCATCAAGTTCAGCGACCACGCGCCGATCACGCTGGAGTACGACTTCACGCTCTGACCGCCACCTGGGCGCTGGCAGTCATACCCAAAGGCGCGCACCCGAGGGCCGGACCCGACGCGCAATGACCAACCGCTATCAAACCACCGGCCCCGAAGGCGAGTTCGAGCCGGGCTCGAACGGACAGGTGCTGCGCAACCTGGTTGGCATCGCGTCCGCCGACGACATGAACGACCTCGAACTGCAGCTGCTGAGCGCGCTGTACGACGAAGTGCTCTTGCGGAATCTGCCCGACCGCCCGTTGACGGTGGCCGACCTTCGGCGCTGGCACCGCGTGTGGCTGGGCAATGTGTATCCATGGGCGGGGCAGGAACGCTCGGTCAACCTGGGCAAGGGCGGCTTCCAGTTCGCCACCGCCGCGCTGCTGCCGGGCTTGCTCAGCGACTTCGAACGGGAGTGCCTGACAAGATGGACGCCCTGCGGCGAGCTGGCGCCCGACGAACTGGTACATGCCATTGCCGTGACGCATGTGGAGCTGATCGTGATTCACCCGTTTCGCGAGGGCAATGGACGCTTGTCACGCCTGCTGGCCGATGTGATGGCCGTGCAGGCCGGCCATGAGCCGCTGGACTACAGCAGTTGGGAGCAGAACAAACCGGCCTATATCGGCGCGATTCACTCTGGTTTTTCAGGGGACTACGGCCCCATGGGTCAGCTCGTGGCCCGGGCCATCGCCGATGGCGATGCCAGCCTCAGCGAGCCAGCTTGATGTGGGGAAAGCGCACGGCGGGTTGCTGCAACCTGCGCTCGAGCTGCGCGACGTCCTGACCTGTTTCCACCGCCGTGGAACTGGCCACCGACCGCAGCACGGCCTTGCGGCTCGGTGCTTTGCGTTGAGGTTCGGCGGGTTTGGTCATGCTGTGATTTCGCCAGGCGAAGGCTTGAATTTTATCGGAATCACATGCGTTGCGCCTCCCCTTGAGCACGGCCTTCAGCCGCAACAGCGCCCAATCCGCCCCTCGCGGTACAGCGGCCCCAAATCCTCGGCCAGCGCCCCCAGCGTGCGGCGCCATTGCGCATGCGAGGGATCGGCCGCCAGCGCCGCGCGCATGCGCGCCAGCAGCTCGGCGCGCAGCGCGGGCTCGTCGATGCCCAGCACCCGCCCGGCATCGACCACCAGCCGCCCGCCGACCAGCACCTGCGCCACGTGACGGCCGCTGGCGCGAGCCAGCACCAGCTCGAGCGGATCGATGTCGTCGAACAGCGCATCGTCGTCGAG
>NZ_JBZAYE010000827.1:0-2734 GCF_058244205.1 Variovorax sp. 20P10.2.4 | reverse complement strand
GCCGAGACTGCCGCGCTCGCGGCGCTCGTGCGCCTCGCCTGAACCGGCCCCGCATCCTCCTGGGTGTTTTCCGCGACGCGCGAGCGCGGGCCTTTCGGAACAATGGGACTCCACGTTCCATTGCATCGTTTTCCAAAGGATCTTTCGCCCATGCATCGACCGCTTCGCGCGCCCCGGCTCGCCCCGCTGACCTTCGCCGTCGCACTGGCGGCTTTCGGCACCGTCCAGCTCGCCAAGGCGCAGAGCGCGCCGGTGGCGCCCACGCCGGCGCAGGTGAGCCCCGAGGTCGATCGGGCCTACACGCAGCTGATGGCCGCGCCCGCGATCCAGAAGCTGCTCGACGCGGTGAAGGCCGACCACGAGCGCTCGGTGGAAGACCTGCGGCTGCTGACCGAGATCGAGGCGCCGCCGTTCAAGGAACAGAAGCGCGCCGAGGCCTTCCTCGCGCGCATGAAGGCCCTCGGCCTGTCGGATGCGCGCATCGACGCCGAAGGCAACGTGGTCGGTCTGCGCAAGGGCACGGGCCACGGTCCGAAGCTGCTGGTCTCGGCCCATCTCGACACCGTGTTCCCGGCCGGCACCGACGTGAAGGTCAAGGAACGCGACGGCAAGCTCTACGCGCCCGGCATCGCCGACGACACGCGCGGCCTGTCCGTGCTGCTGTCCTGGCTCAAGGCGCTCAACGAGAACAAGGTCCAGACGCAGGGCGACCTGCTGTTCGTCGCCAATGTCGGCGAGGAAGAGCTCGGCAACCTGCGCGGCATGAAGGCGATCTTCCGCGACCACCTCGACATCGACGGCATGGTCGGCCTCGAGCCTTCGCCCGACGGCCACGTGCTGGTGCTGGGCACCGCGAGCCATCGCTACGAGGTGAACTTCAAGGGCCCGGGCGGCCACAGCTTCGGCGCCTTCGGCCAGGTGCCGAGCGCGATCCACGGCATGGGCCGCGCCATCGCCAAGATCGCCGAGGTGCGCACGCCCAGCTTTCCCAAGACCACCTTCACGGTCGGCACGGTCGGCGGCGGCACCTCGGTCAACACCATCGCGCCCGACGCGCGCATGGCGATCGACATCCGCTCCGACGACATGGCTTCGCTGCTCGAGGCCGAGAAGAAGATCCTCGCCACGCTCGACGAGGCCGTGGCCGAGGAGAACAAGCGCTGGAACGTGAACACGCTGAGCGTGAGCACCAAGCTGATCGGCGACCGGCCCGGCGGCCGCACGCCGACCGACTCGGTGATCGTGGAGGCCGCGGTGCGCTCGAACAGCGCCTTCGGCCACAAGACGCTGCTGCGCGGCGGCAGCACCGACGCCAACGTGCCGATCTCGCTGGGCATCCCCGCGATCATCATCGGCGGCGGCGGCAAGTCGGGCGGATCCCATTCGACCAACGAGTGGATCGACGTGACAGATGGATGGAAAGGCGCGCAGAATTCGCTGGTCACCGTGCTCGGCCTGGTCGGCGTTCCGGGCGTGAGTCCGGCCCTGCTGCCCAAACGCGCGGCACGTACCAAGTAATTTGTCACGTTGTAAGCCGAAAGTCAGCAAGCAAGATTTCGGCAACATTCCACCGCCTGGGAAAATCCCGCGGTTCTGTCACACACCAAGGAAAAAGCCATGGGATTGCTCGACTCGGTACTCGGTCAGGTGCTCGGAGGCGCTGCGCAACAGCAGCAGCCCCAAAGCGGAGGACTCGGCGGCTTGGGCGATCTGGGAGGCTTGGCTGGCGCGCTGGGCGGCCTGCTCGCCAACAACGGCGGTGCAGGCGGCCTCGGCGGCCTGGTTTCCAAATTCGAGCAGGCGGGCCTCGGCGACGTCATCGGCTCGTGGGTCGGCAAGGGTGAGAACCTGCCGGTCTCGGGCGGCCAGCTGCAGGACGCGCTGGGCGGCGACACCATCGCCAACATCGCCTCGAAGCTCGGCATCAATGCGCAGACCCTGCTGCCGATGCTCGCCACCATGCTGCCGGCCCTGATCGATCAGCTCACGCCGCACGGCAAGGTGCCCGAGCAGGGGCTCGGCAACCACGAAGATCTGCTGGGTTCGCTCAGCGGCCTGCTGCAAGGCCGGCAGTCCTGAATTGCAAGAAGCGGATCAAGGATTCGGCGCCCGCGAGGGCGCTTTTTTTTGGCCCGCTGGCGCAGCCCGGACAGTTCGCGTAGAACCGCGGGCTCTCCCATTGCCCGCAACCCCCGTGCCGCTTCCTCCCCCATGAATCGCAACCTCTGGCTGCTCGCCATCTGCCAGGGCCTGTTCCTGACCAACAACGTCACCTTCATCGCGATCAACGGCTTGGTCGGCCTCGCGATCGCGCCGCGCGGCTGGATGGCGACGCTGCCGGTGATGGGCTATGTGGTCGGCAGCGCGCTCGCCACCGGGCTGGTGGTGCGCAGCCAGCGCCGGTTCGGCCGGCGCGGCGCGTTCCAGATCGGCCTGGCCGTGGCGCTGGGCTCGGCGCTGCTGTGCGCCTATGCGGCGTTCTCGAAGGACTTCTGGCTGCTGTGCTGCGCGACCGTGGTCGCGGGCTACTACAACGCCAACGCGGGGCTCTACCGTTTCGCGGCCGCCGAGCTCGCCGCGCCCGACTGGCGCGAGAAAGCGGTCTCGCTGGTGATGGCCGGCGGGCTGATCGGCGCGGTGGCCGGCCCGAACCTCGCGGCCGCCACGCGCCAGATGTTCGCCGTGCCCTTCGCGGGCGCCTACCTCGCGCTCGCGCTGGTGGCGCTGCTGTCGA
>NZ_JBZAYE010000826.1:0-2745 GCF_058244205.1 Variovorax sp. 20P10.2.4 | reverse complement strand
GAGCAGGTCGTAGGCCAGCAGCACCACCGGGATCTCGCGCAGCAGCTTCGCGCCCAGCGTCTTGCGGCCGATGCGCTTCTGCAGCTCGGCGAAGGGCTGCACCCGGCCGTCGCGCCACACGGCGATCTCGCCGTCGACCACCGTGCCGTCGGGCAGCGCCTCGCCGAGCGCCGCGAGCTCGGGGAAGCGCTCGGTCACCAGTTCCTCGCCGCGCGACCACAGCCACACCACGCCCGCGCGCTTCACGAGCTGCGCGCGGATGCCGTCCCACTTCCACTCGACGATCCAGTCCGAGGGTAGCCCCAGCGCCGCATCGAACTGCTCGAGCGGCAGGTTGAACGGATGCGCGAGGAAGAAGGGATAGGGCTGTCCGCTGGTCTTCTGCACCTGCTCGGCATCGGACTCGGGCGCGATCAGCGTGCCGTAGTCGCCGGCCCGCGGCCGTGCGCCGATGTGGGTGTAGCCCATGAGCCGCTGCGCGACGCGCTTGGCATCGATGCCACCGACCGCCGCGAGCGCCTGCGTGACCTGCAGCTTCGACACGCCGACGCGGAAGGCGCCGGTGATGAGCTTGAAGTAGACCAGTCGCTCCTCGGCCGCGAGCCGGCGCCATTGCGCGCGCAGCCTGTCGGCCAGTTCCTCGGGCGCCGCCTTCGCGGCCTCGCGCAGCGGCAGCAGGTGCTGCTCGACCCAGGCCGCAAGCCCGAGCTCGTGCGTTTCGCTCGGCGGCGGCAGCAGCAGCGCGATGGTTTCGGCGAGGTCGCCGACGGCCTCGTAGCTCTCGTCGAACAGCCACTCGGGCAGGCCCGCGGCCTCCTGCGCGAGCAGGCGCAGCAGCTTGGTCGGCACCAGCTGGCGCGGCTTGCCGCCCGCGAGGAAGTAGACGGCCCAGGCGGCATCGGCCGGGTCGGCCGCGCGCAGGTAGCGCTGCAGCGCGGCCTGCTTCGCGAGGCTCGAGGTGCTGGCATCGAGCTCGCGGTAGAGCGCGGCGAAGTCCTTCATGCCGGCGCCGCCTCCCCGGCGGGCGGCGGCGCTTCCTGGTCGTCCTCGTCGCCGTACTCGGTCTTGAAGCCCTGCGCGTCGAGCCCGTTCTCCGACAGCCAGCGCACCATCACCTGCACGCTGCCATGGGTGACGAACACGCGCTCGGCGCCCGTGCCCGCGATCGCCTGCTGCAGCCCGGGCCAGTCCGCATGGTCCGACATCACGAAGCCGCGGTCGACACCACGCCGGCGCCGCGTGCCGCGCAACTGCATCCAGCCGCTCGCGAAGGCATCGGCATAGGCGCCGAAGCGCTTCATCCACGGCGTGCCCTGCGCCGAGGGCGGCGCCAGCACCAGCGCGCGCTTCAGCAGCGCCGCGTCGACGCCGGGATCGGTGACGCGCAAGGTGGCCGGCAACGCCACGCCCGCGGCGCGGTAGACGGCATTGAGCGGCTCGACCGCGCCGTGCACCACGATCGGACCGATCGAGGCGTCGACGCCGTGCAGGATGCGCTGCGCCTTGCCGAAGGCATAGCAGAACAGCACCGAGGCGCGGCCGGCCTCGGCATTGGCGCGCCACCAGGCGTCGATCTCCGCGATGAGCTGCGCCTGCGAGGGCCAGCGATAGATCGGCAGGCCGAAGGTGGACTCGGTGATGAAGGTGTCGCAGGGCACCGGCTCGAAGGGCGCGCAGGTGCCGTCGGGCTCGGTCTTGTAGTCGCCCGAGGCCACCCAGACGCGGCCGCCATGTTCGAGCCGCACCTGCGCCGAGCCCAGCACGTGGCCGGCCGGATGCAGCGACACGCGCACGCCGCGGTGCTCGATCGCCTCGCCGTAAGGCAGCGTCTGCAGCGGGATGTCGGCGCCCAGGCGCGCGCGCAGCGTGCCAGCGCTGTCGGTATGGGCGAGGTAGTGGCCGTGGCCGGTGCGCGCATGGTCCGAATGCGCGTGCGTGATGACGGCGCGCGCGACCGGCCGCCAGGGGTCGATGTAGAAATCGCCCGGCGGGCAGTACAGGCCCTCGGGGCGCGCGACGACGAGATTTTCTTCCTGCGCGGGCATGGCATGCCATCGTAGGCGCTCGCGGCCCGTGGCGCCTCGGCCCGGATGCCGCGAGGCGCCGTGGGCCGGCGCCTACCCGCCGTGCCTGTCCGCGGTGCTCAGGGCTGCTTGCCGCGGCGCGCGGCCGTCATCTCGAGCACGTTCATCTTCATGCCGTTGGCCATCACCATGTCGCCGGGCTTCTGGCCGGCCTTGCAGGGGCCGACCCATTTCGCCTCGACGACGGCCATGCCTTCGCTGCGGCCCATCAGCGGCGGGCTGTAGGTCGACTTGCTTTCCACGCGGTAGGCCGAGCCGAAGTCGCCGCTCATCACGGCGCGCGAGGTGGCGGTGGTGCTGCCGATCTTGCAGACCGAGTCGATCACCAGCTTGCCGCCCTCGGCGCGCAGGTCCTGCTTCGAGCACAGGCTGCGGCCCATGCCCTGGCCCATCTCGCGCAGGGCCTTGTCGGTGGCCGCGTCGATGCACTGCTGCATGGTGTGGCTGCCCTCCTTCGCGCCGCTGCCGTCGTCGCTGCGCATCTCCCACAGGCCGGGCTTGCGCGCCGGATAGTCGATCGCCACCGCGGGCCCGGCGAGCACGGTGCAGGGCAGCACCGCGGCGAAGGCGGCGAGGAAGGCCAGGACGAGGGGAAGGGTCTTCATGGGGCGGCTCCGGGCGCGGCGTGTCGAAGGCTCGACGATGCCCCGGTTTGTACAGG
>NZ_JBZAYE010000825.1:0-2749 GCF_058244205.1 Variovorax sp. 20P10.2.4 | reverse complement strand
GGCGCCACGGCATTCCGGCCGAGCCAGCGGCAGGCCACGGCAACTCCCTCGTCATCCAACAACATCGCCGTCCCTTTGGGCCCCGAGGGCCCCGGTTGAGTTGAATCACTGCGTGCGCAGCGGAGGCGATGATTGTGGTTTTTGGTAACTTTTGCTGACCAAAAACGAGGGCTTCAGGGGCGTTGCCGAATTTTTCGTAGTAAACCGTGACGGAGTGCTTGAAATCGCGCTTGCGAGCGTTGATTTTTAAAACCGTTTGCCCCAGGTAGAAAAGCTGCGTCCGGGCCGAGCCCGGACCGCCGCGCCGCCTTAGAATTTTTTCGATCCGACCTTTCCTTTTCCAATGGCTGATTCCTCCAACACCAAACTCCCGTTCCAGGCCGAAGTCGCGCAACTGCTGCACCTCGTCACGCATGCGCTGTACTCCAACAAGGAAATCTTCCTGCGCGAGCTGATCTCGAATGCATCGGACGCCTGCGACAAGCTGCGCTTCGAGGCCATCGACCGTCCCGAGCTCTACGAAGGCCAGTCCGAGCTCGACGTGCGCATCAGCTTCGACAAGGCCGCGCGCACGATCACCATCACCGACAAGGGCATCGGCCTGTCGCGCCAGGAGGCGATCGACAACCTCGGCACCATCGCCAAGAGCGGCACCAAGGACTTCGTGAGCAAGCTCAGCGGCGACCAGAAGGCCGACGCGCAGCTCATCGGCCAGTTCGGCGTGGGCTTCTACTCGGGCTTCATCGTGGCCGACCGCATCACCGTCGAATCGCGCCGCGCGGGCCTGCCCGCCGAGCAGGGCGTGCGCTGGGCCAGCGGCGGCGCCGGCGACTTCGAGGTGGCCGACATCACGCGTGCCGAGCGCGGCACCAGCATCACGCTGCACCTGCGCGAGGATGCCGACGAATACCTCAACGCCTGGAAGATCAAGCAGATCGTCGGCAAGTACTCCGACCACATCTCGCTGCCGATCCTCATGGAGAAGGAGGAGTGGAAGGAAGGCGAGAACGACCAGCCCGGCGACATGGTGAAGACCGGCGAATGGGAAACGGTCAACAAGGCCAACGCGCTGTGGAGCCGTCCCAAGAAGGACATCAGCGCCGAGCAGTACGAGGAGTTCTACAAGAGCATCAGCCATGACTTCGAGGCGCCGTTGGCCTGGAGCCACAACCGCGTCGAAGGCAGCACCGAGTACACCCAGCTGCTCTACATCCCCGCCAAGGCGCCGTTCGACCTCTGGAACCGCGAGAAGAGCGCGGGCGTCAAGCTCTACGTGAAGCGCGTCTTCATCATGGACGACGCCGAGGCGCTGATGCCCAGCTACCTGCGCTTCGTCAAGGGCGTGATCGACTCGGCCGACCTGCCGCTCAACGTGAGCCGCGAGCTGCTGCAGGAAAGCCGCGACGTGAAGGCGATCCGCGAAGGCAGCACCAAGCGCGTGCTCGGCATGCTCGAGGACCTGGCCAAGAAGCAGAAGACCGGCCCCGAGAGCGGCGAGGGCCGCATCGACGTGGGCTCGGGCGAATCGGTGCCCACGCCCGAGCCGACCGAGGCCGTGACCGATGTGGTCGACAAGAACGCGCCCACCGCGGCCGAGACCGCCGCCGCGGCGGCCGACGACGCGGGCAAGTACGCCAAGTTCTATGCCGAGTTCGGCGCCGTGCTCAAGGAAGGCCTGGGCGAGGACTTCGGCAACCGCGACCGCATCGCCAAGCTGCTGCGCTACGCCTCGACCACCACCGATGCCGTGAGCGTGAGCTTCGCCGACTACAAGGCACGCATGAAGGACGGCCAGGACGCGATCTACTACATCACGGCCGACACGCTGGCCGCCGCCAAGAACAGCCCGCAGCTCGAGGTCTTCAAGAAGAAGGGCATCGAGGTGCTGCTGATGACCGACCGCGTCGACGAGTGGGCGCTCAACTACCTCAACGAGTTCGACGGCACGCCGCTGCAGAGCGTGGCCAAGGGCGCGGTCGACCTCGGCAAGCTGCAGGACGAGGACGAGAAGAAGGCCGCCGAGGAGGCCGCCGAGTCGTTCAAGCCGCTGCTCGAGAAGCTCAAGGAAGCGCTCAAGGACAAGGCCGAGGACGTGCGCGTCACCACGCGCCTGGTCGACTCGCCGGCCTGCCTCGTGGTGCAGGACGGCGGCATGAGCACGCAGCTCGCGCGCATGCTCAAGCAGGCCGGCCAGCCCGCGCCCGAACTCAAGCCGGTGCTCGAGGTCAATGCCGAGCACGCGCTGGTCAAGAAGCTCGAGGGCTCGGCCCACTTCGACGACCTCGCGAACATCCTGTTCGACCAGGCGCTGCTCGCCGAGGGCGGCCTGCCGGCCGATCCCGCGGCCTACGTGCGGCGCGTGAACGCGCTCCTGGTGTGAACACGCGGCCGCGCACCCGCATCGCGGCCGCCGGCCTTCCGGCCGGCGTGCTGCTCGCGCTGCTGGTGAGCGGCTGCTCCCACTACCAGATCGGCATCCCGATCGTGCCGGGCCTCTCGCTGGGGCTCGGCGCCACCAAGGACGGCAACTTCTCGGTCGGCCTCAACACCGGCTTCGGCCCGCTCGGCGCGGGCGTCGCGGTCAGCAACAGCGGCGCGGTCGCGGGCTCGGTCGGCATGGGCCTGGGCGTCGGCCCGGTCGGTGCCGGCGTGGGCCAGAGCGTGGTGCTGCACGACCCCAACGCGGGCAAGCCCAATGCGATGCAGCCGGGTCCGGTGACCAGCGTCGGCGCCGGTGTCGGCGGCAGCG
>NZ_JBZAYE010000824.1:0-2751 GCF_058244205.1 Variovorax sp. 20P10.2.4 | reverse complement strand
CCGCGAGGCGTTCGGGTTCGACGCGCGAGGGCACCGGGCTCGGCACGTGCGCGCGGCTCTTCATCAGCGGCTGGATGCGCTCGCCGAAGGCCTCGACGCCCGCGAGGAAGTCGTCGAAGGTCAGCAGCACGCCCTCGGTGCCGGGCACCTCGGCCACTTCGTCGAGCAGGCGCGCCACGGTCTCGTAGGAGCCCACGAGCGTGCCCATGTTGATGTTCACGGCCGAGGTCGGGTCGGCCATCTGCCGCACGTTGGTGTCGGCGCCCGATTTGGTATCGGCCGCGCCCTGCGCGCCGAGCCAGGCGATGGCCTCGCTGTCGGCGCCGGCCTTGTAGTGCTCCCACTTGGCGCGCGCGACCTCGTCGGTCTCGTCGGCGATCACCATCATCAGCACGTAGCTGGTGACGTGGCGGCCCGTAGCGGCACTGGCCTCGATCAGCTTCTCGGCCGCGGGCGCGAAGGCGCGCGGCGTGTTCACGCCCTTGCCGAAGCAGAAGTTGTAGTCGGCGTACCTGGCGGAGAACGCCATGCCGGCGTCGCTCTGGCCGGCACAGATCACCTTCATGCCGGCCTGCGGGCGCGGGCTCAGGCGGCAGTCGTCCATCTGGAAATGCGCGCCTTTGAAGTCGGAGCGGCCCGTGCCCCAGAGGTCGCGCAGCACCTGGATGTATTCGGACAGGTATTCGTAGCGCGTGCCGAAGAACTGGTCGCCGGGCCACATGCCCATCTGCGAGTACTCGGGGCGCTGCCAGCCGGTGACGAGGTTGAGGCCGAAGCGGCCGTTGGAGATCGAGTCGATGGTCGAGGCCATGCGCGCGACGATGGCCGGCGGCATGACCAGCGAGGCCGCGGTGGCGAACAGCTTGATCTTGGTGGTGACGGCCGCGAGCCCGGCCATGAGCGTGAAGGACTCGAGGTTGTGGTCCCAGAACTCCGTCTTGCCGCCGAAGCCGCGCAGCTTGATCATCGACAGCGCGAAGTCGACGCCGTAGTGCTCGGCCTTCAGCGTGATCGCCTTGTTGAGCTCGAAGCTGGGCTTGTACTGCGGGGCGTTCTCGGACAGCAGCCAGCCGTTGTTGCCGATGGGTATGAAGATGCCGACGTTCATGGAAGGGCTCCGGTTGCGGGATGGCGAGGCTCCTTGCATGCGGCGTGCCAGTCGGAAAAATCCTTTCAAATCAATGGCTTGATGATTTTTGAGGCTTTTGTTTTGTCCAAATGGTCCAAAGTGGAGCGGTCGATCGCCCGAGGCTGCGGCGGCACGGTGCGCGCCGTGCCAAAGCAGTGCAGTGCCCGCGTCACGCACGGCGCGGCAGAATTACGCCCATGCCCAAGTCCCCACTCCGCACCGCCGCGGCCATCGGCGGCACCGCCGACGACATCGAGGCCGCCTTCTACGAGGCGCTGCAGCGCGGCGACATCGACGCGCTGATGGCCTGCTGGGCCGACGAGGACGAGGTGTTCTGCGTCCATCCGGGCGGTCCGCGGCTGGTGGGCACGGCGGCGATCCGCTCGGCCTTCGAGCAGATGTTCGGCAACGGCGCGATCCACGCCACGCCCGCGCACGTGCGCAAGATCGACTCGATCGCGAGCGCGGTCCACAACGTGCTCGAGCGCATCGAGGTGCTCACGGTCGAGGGTCCGCGCCATGCCTTCGTGCTCGCGACCAACGTCTATCACAAGACCGCGCAGGGCTGGCGCATGGTGGCGCACCATGCGAGCCCGGGCAGCGCGCGCGAGCCCGACGACGCGAACGAGCTGCCGCAGATGCTGCACTGAGCGCCGGGCGTTCTCTTCCTTCGTTCGATGTCCGCGTTCCTACCTTCTTCCTTTCCCTCCGGCACGCCCGATTCGTCGTCGCCATCCGTGATGGACTACCTGGCGCCACGCTGGCTGCCCGGCGGCAACCTGCAGACGATCTGGGGCGCGCTCTATGCGCGCCGCTTCGAGGGCGCGGCGCCGGTCTACCGGCGCGAGCGCTGGACCGCGCCCGACGGCGACTTCGTCGACGTGGACTTCGCCGATGCGCCCGGTTCGCGGGGCGAGTCTGGCGGCCGGCCCTTGCTGGTGCTGTTCCACGGCCTCGAGGGCTCCTCGCGCAGCCACTATGCCGAGGCCTTCGCCGACTTCGCCGCCGCGCGCGGCATGGACTTCGCCGTGCCGCATTTCCGCGGCTGCAGCGGCGAGATGAACCTCGCGCCGCGCGCCTACCACTCGGGCGACTTCGAGGAGATCGGCTGGATCCTGGCGCGCATGCGCGCGAGCCGCAAGGACGGCGCGCCGGTGCTCGCGGCCGGCGTCTCGCTCGGCGGCAATGCGCTGATGCGCTGGGCCGGCGAGGCCGGCGAGAGCGCCTCGCGGGTGGTGGGCGCGGTGGCCTCGGTGTGCTCGCCGCTCGATCTCGCGGCGGGCGGCGATGCCATCGGCCGCGGCTTCAACCGGCTGGTCTACACCCGCATGTTCCTCGCGACCATGAAGCCCAAGGCGCTGGCCAAGCTGGCGCAGTTCCCGGGGCTGTTCGATGGCAGCCGGCTCGCGGCCGCGCGCGACCTGCGGACCTTCGACGACGTCTTCACCGCGCCGCTGCACGGCTTCGTCGACGCGGACGACTACTGGCGGCGCGGCTCGGCCAAGCCGCACCTGGGCGCGATCCGCGTGCCCGCGCTGGCGGTCAACGCGCGCAACGATCCCTTCATTCCTGCGGCCAGCCTGCCGCGGCCCGGCGAGGTCGGCCGCCACGTCACACTGTGG